>DASSWD010000001.1:0-2448 GCA_035705335.1 Marinobacter sp.
CTGCCGCGGATTCTGAACCAGGTGGACCTGGCGCTGATCAACACCAACTACGCGCTGGAAGCGGGTCTGAACCCGTCTGAGGATGCGCTGGTGATCGAAGGCTCCGAGTCCCCCTACGTTAATATCCTGGTGGCACGCCCGGACAACAAGGACAGCGAAGCCATGAAGAAGCTGGCGGCGGCGCTGACTTCCGAGGACGTGAAAGCGTTCATCAAGGAGCAGTACAAAGGCGCGGTGGTTCCGGCATTCTGATCGCCGGAACGGACCCATGAAAAAGGCCGGGCAGCTGACACTGCCCGGCCTTTTTCATGGCTTGCCGGTTATTCCAGCCAACCCCTGTTCAGGCGCGACTGGCGCCCGATCAGTTACCGCTCCAGTTGGTTTTCGGGTCCGGGGTCATGCGCAGGTATGGCTTGACCGCCTTGTAGCCCTTCGGGAAGCGGCGTTTGATCTCGTCTTCGTCCTGCAGGGACGGCACGATCACCACGTCGTCGCCGCGCTCCCAGTTACCCGGGGTGGCCACCTTGTGGTTGTCGGTCAGTTGCAGGGAATCGATCACCCGCAGAATCTCGTTAAAGTTCCGGCCGGTGGAGGCCGGGTAGGTGATCATCAAACGAACCTTCTTGTTCGGGTCGATGATGAACAGGGAGCGCACGGTCAGACTGTCGTTGGCGTTCGGGTGAATCATGTCATACAGCTCAGACACACGGCGATCATGGTCAGCGATGATCGGAAAGTTCACCGAGCAGCCCTGGGTTTCGTTGATGTCCTTGATCCACTCCTTGTGGGAGTCAACGCCGTCCACGCTCAGCGCAATGGCCTTGACGTTGCGCTTGGCAAACTCGTCTTTCAGACGGGCGGTCAGGCCCAGTTCCGTGGTGCAGACAGGGGTGAAATCCGCCGGGTGGGAAAACAGCACGCCCCAGCCATCGCCCAGCCACTTGTGAAAGCGGATACGGCCTTCGCTGGAATCTTGTTCAAAATCCGGTGCGGTATCGCCTAGACGTAAACTCATAAACACTCTCCTATGGATTGGGTGGTTCCATTTGACGGTACACCAATATGGTTGGTGCAGGGCGAAGGGAAAACAAGTGATCTTGACCCGGATCAACCAACCGTCTGCTCACATCCATATGAGCAGACGGCATAACGGGGCGGTTACCTCGCGCCCACCGCTCTCTGTTGCTCGAAATGCTCCCGGGTGAGTTTGAACACCACGGGGCTGAGCAGCAGCAGCGCGACCAGGTTGGGCAGTGCCATCATGGCGTTCAGGGTATCGGCCACCAGCCAGATGAAGCTCAGGTTGACGGTCGCGCCCACCGGAATGGCCAGAATCCAGGCCACACGGTAAGGAACGATGGCCTTAACGCCAAACAGGAACTCGATGCAGCGCTCGCCGTAGAACGACCAGCCGATGATGGTGGTAAAGGCAAAGATCGCCAGCGCAATCGCCACCACGTAGTTACCAAAGCCGGGCAGACCCTGCTCGAAGGCCAGCGAGGTCAGCGCCGCGCCGGTTTCGCCGGAAGTCCAGGCGCCGGAGGTGATGATCACCAGACCGGTGATGCTGCACACAATGATGGTGTCGATGAAGGTGCCCAGCATCGCTATCATGCCCTGTTTGACCGGGCTCCTGGTCTGGGCAGCGGCGTGGGCGATGGGCGCCGATCCCAGACCGGCCTCGTTGGAAAAGATACCCCGCGCCACGCCAAAGCGAATGGCGGCCCAGACGGCCGCGCCGGCAAAGCCACCCTGGGCGGCCACCGGGCTGAAGGCATAGCTGAAAACCATGCTGAAGGCCTCAGGGATCGCCGTGGCGTTGATCGCCAGCACAATCAGGCCGATCAGTACGTAGGCCACCGCCATGAACGGAACCAGGGCGCTGGCCACCTGGCCGATACGCTTGATGCCGCCCACCAGCACCAGGCCCACCAGGACCATGATGATGACACCGGTGACCCAGTGGGGCAGGCCGAAGCTGGTTTCCAGCACGTCAGCCACCGAGTTGGCCTGAACGGTATTGCCAATGCCGAAGGCCGCAATGGACGCGAACACCGCGAACAGCACACCCAGCCAGGCCCATTTTTTGCCCAGGCCGTTCCGGATGTAATACATCGGGCCGCCCACGTGGTCGCCGCGCTCGTCCACTTCCCGGAAGCGCACGGCCAGCACCGCTTCGGAGTACTTGGTGGCCATGCCCACCAGCGCGGTGATCCACATCCAGAACAGCGCGCCGGGGCCGCCGAGGAACACGGCGGTGGCGACGCCGGCGATGTTACCGGTGCCGACCGTGGCGGACAGCGCTGTCATCAGCGCCTGGAATGGTGGGATCTCGCCTTCGGCGTCATCACCCCGGGCGCGGCCGTTCCACATCAGGCGGAAACCGGCGCCGAGTTTCAGAATCGGCATCAGTTTCAGGCCGATGCTCAGAAACAGGCCAACGCCCAG
>DASSWD010000002.1:0-2558 GCA_035705335.1 Marinobacter sp.
TGTGATGCCGTCGGGCGGGCAAAAAATGGCTACAATCAGGTAACATGCTAATAAACCATGCGGATTCAGCAGGTCCGGGACGCCAGATCACGCAGTAAGGATAGGGAATGCCCAAGTTCACCGAGGACAAACTGGAACAGGCCATTATCGCCCTGTTGGGTGAGCAGGGGTTTCCGCATACGCCGGGCCCTTCCCTTTCTCGTGCACCAAACGACGTTCTTATCCGTGACGACCTGCGGTCTTTTCTGGTCAGTCGCTACGCCAAAGACGGCATTACTGAGCATGAAATCAGCACCATCATAAACCGGCTGGACGCACTCTCTGCCTCGGATCTTTACGCCTCCAACAAGACGATCCACAAGTGGGTGGCCGACGGTTTTCTCCTCAAGCGGGAGGACCACACCCGGAAAGATCTCTACATTCAACTGCTGGATTATGCCGGGTTACCAGAGCAGCGCGAGCCCCGGCCCGGCGAAGTGGATACACTCATCGCAGATGATGCCGAGGGCTACCACACCGGCGACAATATCTACCGCGTGGTCAACCAGTTAGAGATTGACGGGCTGGAAAAGCGCATTCCCGATGCGATTCTCTACATCAACGGCCTGCCCCTGGTGGTGTTCGAGTTCAAAAGCGCCACCCGCGAGAACGCCACTATCCACGATGCCTGGAAGCAGCTCACCATTCGTTACGCCCGGGATATTCCGGAGCTGATGAAGTACAACGCCCTGTGCGTGATCAGCGATGGGGTCAATTCGCGACTGGGCTCCATGTTCGCGCCCTATGAGTATTTCTATACCTGGCGCAAGGTGACCGGTAACGAAACCATCGAGCAGGACGGCATCAACGCCCTGCACACGATGATTCAGGGATTGTTTGATCACACCCGGTTGCGGGAGGTGATCCGGCATTTCATCTATTTCCCGGATAAATCCCACCGGGAGGAAAAGATCGTTTGCCGGTACCCGCAGTTCTACGCCGCCGGCAAGTTATTCCAGAACATTCTGGAGCACCGCAAGCCGGAGGGTGACGGCAAAGGCGGCACCTATTTTGGGGCGACCGGCTGCGGCAAGAGCTTCACCATGTTGTTTCTCACCCGACTGCTCATGAAGAGCGTGGACTTTGAAAGCCCCACCATTGTGCTGATCACCGACAGAACCGACCTGGACGACCAGTTGTCCGGCCAGTTCACCAATGCCAAGGAATACATCGGCGACCAGACGGTGATCAGCGTGGAGAGCCGAAGCCACCTTCGGGAGCTTTTGAAGGGCCGCACCAGCGGCGGGGTGTTTCTGACCACAATCCACAAGTTCACGGAAGACACGGAGCTGCTGACGGATCGATACAACGTGATCTGCATTTCCGACGAAGCCCACCGCAGCCAGGTCAATCTGGACCAGAAAATCCGGGTGACGGAAAACGGCGTGCGGCGCAGTTTCGGATTTGCCAAATACCTGCACGATTCCCTGCCCAACGCCACCTACGTCGGCTTCACCGGCACCCCCATCGACGCCACGCTGGACGTGTTTGGTGAAGTGGTGGACAGCTATACCATGACCGAATCGGTCAAGGACGAGATCACCGTTCCCATTGTTTATGAGGGCCGGGCGGCCAAGGTGATTCTGGACAACGAGAAACTGCAGGAAATCGAGGCCTACTACGACCAGTGCGCAGAAGACGGCGCCAGCGAGTACCAGATTGAGGAGAGCAAAAAAGCCAGCGCCAACATGAGCATCATCCTGGGCGATCCGGACCGGTTGCGAACGCTGGCGAAGGACTTTGTCCGCCACTACGAGCAGCGGGTCGAGGAAGGCGCCACCGTCAAAGGCAAGGCCATGTTCGTGTGCAGCAATCGCTCTATTGCCTACCTGTTCTGGCAGGAGCTGATTGCACTGAGGCCCCAGTGGAACGAGGTGCTGGTGTGTGAGCCCGGCGCCAGGCTTTCTGACAAGGACCACAAAGAGATCAAGCCCATGGAGCGGGTCAAACTGATCATGACCCGGGGCAAAGACGACCCCAAGCCGCTTTGGGATATGCTGGGCACCCCGGAATTCCGCAAGGAGCTGGACCGCCAGTTCAAGAACCCGAAATCCAACTTCAAAATCGCCCTCGTGGTGGACATGTGGCTAACCGGCTTCGACGTGCCGTTCCTGGACACGCTCTACATCGACAAGCCCATCCAGCGCCACAACCTGATTCAGACCATTTCACGGGTCAATCGCAAATTCGAGGGCAAACGCAAAGGCCTGGTGGTGGACTACATCGGCATCAAGAAGCAGATGAATCTGGCGCTGGCGCACTACAACAAGGCCGACCAGCAGAACATCGAGGAGATCGAGCAGTCCATCATTGTGGTAAAGGATCACCTCGACCTGCTGGACAAACTGTTTCACAAGTTTGATGACAGCGCCTATTTCAACGGCAGCCCTCTGGAGCAGTTGAACTGCCTCAACCAGGCCGCCGAGTTCGCCCAGCTTACCGACAAAATTGAAAAGCGGTTCATGGCCTTGGTGAAACGCCTGAAAGCGGCCTACGACATCTGCAGCGGCTCGGAGGGC
>DASSWD010000003.1:0-6762 GCA_035705335.1 Marinobacter sp.
GGGCGGCCTGATCGTGATCGATTTCATCGACATGACCCCGGCCAAGCACCAGCGCGAAGTAGAACAGAGAATGCGCGAAGCGCTGGAACTGGATCGAGCCCGGGTACAGGTGGGCAAGATTTCCCGCTTCGGCCTGCTGGAAATGTCGCGGCAGCGCCTGCGCCCCTCCCTCGGTGAAACCCGCAGCGAAGTGTGCCCCCGCTGTGAAGGCCAGGGCACCATCCGCAGCATCGAATCCCTGGCGCTGAGCATCATGCGTCTGATTTACGAGGAATCGTCCAAAGAGAAAACCGCGGAAGTTCGCGCGGTGGTTCCGGTGTCCGTGGCAACTTTCCTGCTGAACGAAAAGCGCAAGCAGCTGGCTGACATCGAAACCCGCCAGGAAGTGGACGTCGTTGTGGTGCCCGTGCCGAACATGGAAACCCCGCACTTCGAAATCATCCGGATTCGCGATGACGAAACCAGCCCGGAGCACATCTCCAGCCATCAGGTGGCCCAGGAGTACAACGCCCGTGAAGAAGAGCCGGTAGAAATCACTCAGGCCGAGAAACCCGTACGCGAGCAGGCGGCGGTCAAAGCCATTCGCCCGTCTGCCCCAGCGCCTGCGGCCGCTGCCGCTGCCCAGTCAGCACCGGCAGCGGCCCAGGCCGACTCGGAAGAAGGCCTGTTCCGCCGCTTGGGCAAGAAGCTGTCCAGCTTTTTCAAAGGCGAAGATGACAGCAACCAGGCCAGCCAGTCTGGCAACCGGAATCGTGACGAAGATCGCCGCAATCAGCAGCGCCAGGACCGTCGCAAGACCCGTGTTGCACGGGATGACCAACGCGGCGGCAACCGCAGCGGTAACGACCGCCGGCAGGGTGGCCAACAAGCCCGCGACGACAACAACCGGGGCCGCAACCGCGGTGGCCGCAACGATGACCAGAACCGCAACGCGCCGAATCGTCAGGGGCAGGACCAGGACAAGCCGGCCGACAACCGCGGCGGCGAGTCCCGCTCCGAAGGTCGCAAGGACAACCGCAAAGACGGCCAGGAGCGTGGCCGTGGCCGGAACCGTCCACAACGTGAACAGAACCGCGACCAGAAAGACAATCAGGACAAGGACAACCTGAAATCCGCCAACAACGACAAGGGCGGTAGCGACCGCGGTGGCAATGAAAAGCCCGGCGGCGAGAAGCCCGCCAGCGACCGCAACCGCAAGCCCCGTCGTCAGCGCAACCGCGATGGTTCGCCGGCCGAGGCGCCGTCGTCTGCGCCGGCTGAGCGCAAGGCCGAGCGTGCTGACCGGCACCAGAAAGACACCCAGCCTGAAAAAGGCGGTGACGAAGTGCTGGCCGAAGCAGGAAATAAACCAGCAGCCGAAAGCAAGCCGCCGGTGAAAACCGACGCCCCGAAAGCCGATGAGCCAAAGCCTGCGCAAGAATCAGCTGCGGACAAGGCGGATCAGCCCGAGAGCAAGGTCGAAAAGACAGCCGATAAACCGGCGCCCAAGGCAGAAGCTGGAGCAGAGAAAGCCGAGACCGCTGACAAAGCCGAGACGTCAGAAAAGACTCATAAAGCCGAGAAAACTGACACCAAAGCCGAGCAGAAGCCTGAGCGCAAGACTGCAACGGAGCCGAAGGCAGACGCCGCCGAAGTTAAAGCGGATAAATCCGAGCCGGCCGCAGAAAAGCCGGTGGCAGAAGCACCTAAAGCTGAGAAAAAGGCCGAGCCCAAAGCCGAGGCCGAGCCTGCCCGCAGCCCTGAGCCCAAGCCAGCCAAGACGGAAACCAGGGCGGGAAACCCGACCGACGTACCGGTCACACCGGGCCGTGCCTACAACGACCCAAGGGAAGTGCGCAAGCGTCAGCGCCTTGCCGAAGCTGCCAAGAAGGCCGAGGGTAACTGATTATGCTGACCAATTCGGACATCGAAGCGCTGGAAGACATCCTTTTCGCCGAGCCCTGGGGCGATCACGCCCTGGACTTTTTTGGGCTGCACGGGGTGGTATGCGCCAGCGTCATCGGCCCTGTCCGGCTCAAGGTCGAAGACCAGTTTAAACTGGCGACCGGCGCTGACGCCCTGCCCGACAGCGGAGTGCCGGAGATCTTCCGCCACTGCGTTGAGCATCTGGCGCGGGACATGACCCAGGCGCTGGATATGGGGCAAGCTCTGGAGCTGCCTGAGCCAGAAGACGGCGACCCAATGAACGCCCTGGAAAACTGGTGTGCGGGATTCGTGGACACTTTCCTGGATCACGAGGAAGCGTGGCTGGAAGCCGCCAGTGAGGAGGAAGTGGCAGATCTGATGTTGCCGATGCTGACGCTGTCCGGCGTGTTTGACGATGAAGACTTCCAGAAGGTCCGCTCAGACGACAAGCTGGCTGGCCGCATGGCGGAGGCGATTCCAGACTCCCTGACCGACCTCTACCTGCTGTTCCACGCGCCGGAGTAAACGCCGGCTGCACTCCATAACCCGCCGGGTCACTGGCGGGTTATGGGTATCATCAGGCGCTGATCGGTTCGCGAAAATGATGCCAGACGGGCTCCAGCCCCTCTGGCATTTTTTCTATTCGGCCCAGCTCACACCAGGGTGCCCCGGGGAAGTGGAAATCACTTCCCTGAGACGCCAGCAGCCCTTCCCGCCGGGCAAGCTCGGTCACAAACCCCAGGTCGCCGCTCGCCTGCCCGGAAATCGACACCTCAATTGCCCTGCCACCGGCCCTCATGAAATCGGAGGTCAGCGCCCGCAACCGGGTGGCGGTCAGCTTGTACTTTCGGGGGTGGGCCAGAACGGCGATGCCACCGGCATCGTTGATCCACTGCACCACGGTGTCCAGCTCCGGCCAGCACGCCTTGACGTCACCCGGTTTGCCAGCGCCCAGATGCCGCTTGAACGCATGCGCAACCTTCAGCACAACGCCTTCGTCCACCAGCACCTGCGCAAAATGAGGCCGCCCGGGCACATCACCGCCGGCAGCGGCCATGGCCCTGTCCAGCAGGTTATCGACCTTCAGCCGGCTGAGTTTGTCGGCAATCAGGCGCGCCCGCTGCCAACGGTTTTCCGCCTGCCGCGCCAGCACCGACTGAAATTCAGGGGATGATTCGTCAAAATCCAGTCCGACAATGTGAATGGTGTGACTGCGCCAGATGCAGGACAACTCCACCCCGTTAATCAGCGACACGCCCAGACCCTCGGCCGCCGCACGCGCTTCGGCCACACCAGCAATGGTGTCGTGGTCTGTCAGGGCCAGGTGCGTCACCCCCTGCCCTGCGGCACGGGCAACCAGTTCGGTCGGGCTCAGGGCGCCATCTGAGGCAGTGCTGTGGCAATGCAGGTCAATGCACGGTTTTGGGTCTTGAGGTATAGTCACGCAGTCGTCCGTTAAGGCTTTGAGGCAACAGTTTAACAGCCACAGCCGGCGGCCTGTAACCATTCCATTTCCAATCCTGGAACCGCTTTCTGGAGAGCGCATGTACTACGCCATCATCAGTGAAGACATTCCCAACAGCCTGCCACTGCGAAAGGAAGCGCGCCCGGCTCACCTCGAGCGCCTGGAAGCGCTCAAAGCCGACGGCCGCTTGCTGGTCGCCGGTCCCCATCCGGCCATTGACTCCCCGGACCCCGGCGAATCGGGCTTTACCGGCAGTCTGGTGATTGCCGAATTCAACTCACTGGAGGACGCCCAGGCCTGGGCCGACGCCGACCCCTACGTGGCTGCTGGCGTGTACGCCAACGTCGTTGTGAAGCCGTACAAGGTGGTTCTGCCCTGAACACACCGGGCTATCCACGGATTCAGGGATGAATCCGCATGAGCGGATTGTAACGACGGACAGCTTGCATAGCTGTCATCCTGTGACAAAATTGCCGTTTAATCAGGTTTAACACCGTTCAATTCAGGGAATGCCTTTCGTGACACCGATCCGTCTTGTCTTCTGCCTCCTACTGGTTGCCAGCTCACTCTCTGTTGCCCAGGCCCGCACGGTGTGGGTCGATGATCAACTTTACCTGCCGGTGCGCTCCGGTGCAGGCACACAATACCGGATCATTGAGAACGCCTTACCCAGTGGCACACCGCTGGAAGTTCTGGAAGCGGGCGACAATTACACCCGGGTAAGAACACCCAAGGGCACCGAAGGTTGGGTCTCCACGCAGTACCTCAGTGACGAACCCATCGCTGCGGACCAACTCCGCCGGATCAGCGCGGAACTCGAGTCAGCCCGATCAGAACTGGACCAGATCCGCCAGCAGCTGTCCTCTGTCACTGAGCAACGTGATTCGCTGGAAAGCGCCGAGAACGCGCTCTCCAGTCGCGCTGAGGACCTGCAGACAGAGCTGCGGCGGATCAAAGAAACCGCCGCCAATGCCATCAATCTGGAACGCCGTAATAGGGAATTGCAAGAAGAGAACCAGAAGCTGCAAAATGATCTGGAAGTCCTGACCGCCGAGAAGGAGCGGCTGGAAGCCAGCAAAGAATCCGACTTCATGTTGCTGGGGGCCGGCCTTGTGCTGGGCGGAGTCCTGCTGGCACTGGTGATTCCAATGCTCAAACCAACAAGAAAAACCGACAACTGGGCCTGATCGTCATGAAAGATTACTCTGAGAAACGGGATTTTCATCGGATGCAGGTAAACAGCCAGATCGCCATCGCCACCGGCTCTGGTGAACAACTGATAGGCACGTGCGTGGATCTCAGTGCGACGGGCATGCAGCTGTCCGTCGACCGAGCCCTGCCCTTGGGTGAGGAACTCAAAACCCGGCTGGAGCCTGCCAGCGATCAGTTCCCACCGCTGGAAACCGTCTGTGAAGTGGTTCGCTGTGAACCCGATGGCGACCGCTTCCTGCTCGGCCTGAACATTACCGAAGTACTTCAGTAAGCGGCTTCAATAATCCCGGCGCCAGAACGGGATTCAGCACCGACAAAAACGGCGGCCTGGGGCCGCCGTTTTTGTGTCTGGTTCATCAAAGACCCGTTTTACACCAGGGGCTTCTCAGACACCACAATACCGTTGTTGTCGGCATAAACATAGTGGCCAGGGTGGAACGTCACGCCATGGAAGGTCACCGGTACGTTCAGGTCACCCACACCCCGCTTTTCACTCTTGCGAGGGTAGGTGGCCAACGCCTGCACCCCCACAGCGGTGTTGCCAATTTCATCCACATCGCGCACACAGCCATAGATGATAAGCCCGGCCCAACCATTGCTGGCGGCTTTCTCCGCCAGCATATCGCCCAGTAGCGCGTGGCGCATAGAACCACCGCCGTCCACCACCATCACCCGGCCGTTACCGGGCTGGCCCACCTGCTCTTTCACCACGGAATTATCCTCAAAGCACTTCACGGTCACGATTTCACCGCCGAAGGCTTTGTTGCCGCCGTAGTTGTTGAAGCCGGGCGCCACCACCTGCACTTCGGGAAATTCATCGCAAAGATCGGGCGTAATGATCTTCTTGGTCATATTGCTGCTCTCCTTTTCCTGCAAATGAACTCAGTCGATCTTCTCGTCGGCCAGGAAGAACCAGGTATCCAGCACCGAATCCGGGTTGAGTGACACGGTGTCGATGCCCTGATCCATCAGCCACTTGGCCAGATCCGGATGGTCTGACGGCCCCTGGCCGCAGATGCCGATGTACTTACCGGCTTTCTTACAGGCCTGAATGGCGTTGGACAGCAGCGCCTTGACCGCATCGTTGCGCTCGTCGAACAGGTGCGCGATGATGCCGGAATCCCGGTCCAGGCCCAGGGTCAGCTGGGTCAGATCGTTGGAGCCGATGGAGAAACCGTCAAAGTGCTCCAGGAACTGCTCCGCCAGAATCGCGTTGGCCGGCAGTTCGCACATCATGATCACCCGCAGGCCGTTCTCGCCGCGTTTCAGGCCGTTCTCCGCCAGCAGATTGACCACCTGCTCTGCCTCACCCACGGTGCGTACAAACGGCACCATGACTTCCACGTTGGTCAGACCCATCTCGTTACGAACCTTCTTGAGCGCCCGGCATTCCAGTTCGAAACAGTCGCGGAAGGTTTCAGAGATGTAGCGGGACGCGCCCCGGAAGCCCAACATGGGGTTTTCCTCGTCCGGCTCATACAGGGTGCCGCCGATCAGGTTGGCGTATTCGTTGGACTTGAAATCCGACAGCCGCACGATCACTTTCTTGGGTGCAAAGGCAGCCGCAAGGGTTGAGATACCTTCCACCAGCTTGTCAACATAGAAGTCCACCGGTGAATCGTAGCCGGCAATACGTTTTTCCACCGTCTGCTTGATGTCCCGGGGCAGGCCGTCGAAATTCAGCAGTGCTTTGGGGTGCACACCGATCATGCGGTTGATGATGAATTCCAGGCGAGCCAGACCCACGCCTTCGTTCGGCAGGGCCTGGAAGTCGAATGCCCGGTCCGGATTGCCCACGTTCATCATGATCTTGAACGGAATATTGGGCATGGAATCCACGGTGTTTTCCCGCAGTTCAAAGTCCAGCGCACCCTCATAGATCATGCCGGTGTCGCCTTCGGCGCAGGATACCGTCACCTGCTGGCCGTCTTTCAGAATCTCGGTGGCGTCGCCACAGCCCACAACCGCCGGAATACCCAGCTCACGGGCAATGATTGCAGCATGGCATGTACGCCCGCCGCGGTCAGTTACGATGGCTGACGCCCGCTTCATGACCGGCTCCCAGTCCGGGTCGGTCATGTCGGAAACCAGCACGTCGCCGGCCTGCACCTTGTCCATCTCGGCGATATCGTTGATCACCCGCACCTTGCCGGCGCCGATCTTCTGGCCAATGGCGCGCC
>DASSWD010000004.1:0-12074 GCA_035705335.1 Marinobacter sp.
CTGCCGCTGGAACAGCCAGAAGCCCTGCCGGAAGTCTCTGCCGCCGCGCCACGCCGCGACCGCAAAGGCCCGCCTCCCGGCAAAGGTGGATTCCGCAAGGGTGCACCGGGCAAGAAATTCAGCAAGGACGGTAAACCGCCCCATCGCAAAGGCGGGAAGCCTGCCGGTGGCAAACCGGCTGGCAAAGGCAGCCCCAAGCGCGCTCCGCGCTGAGGTCCTGAGAGGCAAGGCGTAACCGGTCAGTGCGACCGGTTACGCTGGTACACCACAAAGCTGTAATCGTACGGATTGTTGTCTGAGGCGGAGAAATCCTCCCGCCCGATCTCTTCCCACTCATCCCAGTTCACTTCCGGGAACCAGGCATCGCCGTCTACCTCGGCATGCACCTGGGTGATGTACATACGGTCTACCATGGGCAACGCTTCAGCGTAGACTTGCCCGCCGCCAATGATCATCACCTCATCGCCACCTTCCAGCTCCGCCTGAGCCTCAGCCTTAACCAGCGCATCTACCAGCGATGGCGCTGTCACCGTGCCCGCAGGCGCCTGCCACTCCGGATTCCGCGAAATCACCACGTTCATCCGCCCCGGCAACGGCCGCCCGATGGAATCCCAGGTTTTGCGCCCCATGATGATGGGCTTGCCCATGGTGGCCTGCTTGAAATAGCGCAGATCCCCGGGAAGGTACCAGGGCAGCTGGTTGTTCCGCCCGATCACCCGGTTGCGGGCCATGGCGACGATGAGTGCTTTTCTCACGAGTGCTCCTCATTCAAAACATCGTTCGTTTTTCCGAAACCGCAGTCTCCAATGCCAGAAGCGCAGCATCGGGAGGGGCGTTCCGAAAATGTGCGCAGCCAGGGATGGCGGAGCCAAGCGTACACGGACGTATCCACAGCGTTTTTCGGAACGCCCCTCCCGATGGTGTGCCACCCAGAAACCCGAGGCCAAAAAAATTAAATGGCAATAGGCGCCTTAATGGCGGGATAAGGCTCATACCCCTCAAACTCAAAGTCCTCGAGCTCATAGTCAAAAATCGACGCCGGCCGGCGCTTGATCACCAGCGTCGGCAATGCCCGGGGCTCACGCTTGAGCTGTTCAAAAACAATCTCATCGGTCAGATGATTCTGATACAGGTGGCAGTCCCCGAACGTGTGGACAAACTCCCCCACCTCCAGATCACACTGCTGGGCAATCATGTGGGTCAGCAACGCATAAGAGGCAATGTTGAACGGCACCCCCAGAAACAGGTCCGCACTGCGCTGATACAGCTGGCACGACAGCCTGCCATCCGCCACATAGAACTGGAACAGACAGTGGCAAGGCGCCAGCGCCATACGGCCCTCACGCACATTGTCCTGGGGGCTGACGGACTCGTCCGGCAGCTCCGCCGGGTTCCAGGCCGAGACAATCAAACGCCGGGAATTGGGCTTGGTGCGAACCTGCTCGATGACCTCGCTGATCTGGTCAATCACCCGGCCATCGTGGCATTGCCAACTGCGCCACTGCTTGCCGTAGATCGGGCCGAGGTCGCCGTTCTCCAGCGCCCACTCGTTCCAGATGCTGACCTTGCGCTCGGCCAGCCAGCTGTTGTCTGTTGAGCCCTTGAGGAACCACAACAGTTCATAAATGATGCTACGCAGGTGCACCTTCTTGGTGGTGACAAGCGGGAAACCGTCCTGCAGGTTGAAACGCATCTGGCGCCCGAACACCGAGCGGGTGCCCACGCCGGTGCGGTCGCCCTTGTCAAACCCGTTGTCGACCACATCCTGCATCAAATCGAGATAGGCTTTCATTCAGCGTGTCTCCGGTAAGCCATGAGCATCAACACAGCACCGGCGAGGATCATGGGCAGAGACAAGAGTTGGCCCATGGTCAGCCAGTCGAAGGCAAGGTAACCCAGTTGTGGGTCCGGCTCGCGCACGAACTCCACCAGAAAGCGGAAACTGCCGTAACCGATCAGGAACAGGCCAGACACCGCCATTTTGGGGCGGGGTTTCGAGGAAAACCACCACAGAATCAGAAACAGGGCCACGCCTTCCAAGGCGAACTGGTACAGCTGGGAAGGGTGGCGCGCCAGGCTGTCCGGTGCCTGCCGGAACACCATGCCCCAGGGCACGTCTGTGGGCTTGCCCCAGAGTTCACCATTGATAAAGTTGCCAATGCGCCCGGCACCCAGACCCACTGGCACCAACGGTGCCACAAAATCGGCCAGGCGCCAGAAGCCGCAACCGACTTTGCGACCATACCACCACATGGCCAGCATCACGCCCAGCAAACCGCCGTGGAACGACATACCGCCTTCCCACACCCGGAACAACCAGAGCGGATCGGCCAGGAAACTGTCGAAGTTGTAGAAGATCACGTAACCGAATCGCCCGCCGAGGATAACCCCAAGCGCCAGATAAAAAAGCAAGTCACCGACCTGCTCTTCATTGAGCGGCGACCAGGGCTTGCGGCTGCGGAGCCGGCCCAGCCACCAGCCAGCGGCAAACCCGATCAGGTAAGTGAGTCCATACCAATGTACTTTGAGCGGGCCAAGGCTGATGGCCACAGGGTCGATCTGGGGGTGCTGCAACATGAGGGTCTCTCGCTAGAGTTTTCTCGTTCCGTGTTGTTGTCCGGTGGTGGTTAGCTGAGCAGAAAGCGCACACCCACCAGAATCAGAAACACCGCAAAAATCCGTTTCAGCAGCGTGGCGTCCAGCTTGTGGGCCAGTTTGGCACCCACCTGGGCAAACACCACGCTGGTGGCCACCACGCCGACCAGCGCCGGCAGGTAGATGAAGCCCAGGCTGTATTCCGGTAATGCCGGGTTGCCCCAGCCGGTCCAGACATTGGCTCCGGCGCCGGCCAGGGCAGTGGGGAAGCCAATCGCCGCCGAGGTGGCAACGGCATTCTGCATGCGCACGTTACACCAGGTGAGGTACGGAACCGTCAGGGTGCCCCCACCAATGCCGAAAATGGCTGAGGCCCAGCCAATCATGCCGCCGGCGGCCACGGATCCGGCCGGGCTCGGCACGTCACGCCCCGGCTTGGGGTTGGCTCCGGTGAGCATTTTGGCGGCCACCAGCAGTACGAAAACACCGATCACCATCTCCAGCGCCGGGCCGCTGAGCAGGGACGCGGTCCAGGCGCCCAGAACCGCACCCACCACAATCCCGACCGTCATGGCCCGGAACAGCTCCCAGCGCACCGCGCCATGCTGATGGTGGGTGCGGATCGAGCTGATGGAGGTAAACACGATCGTCGCCAGTGACGTTCCGACCGCCAGATGGGCGGCAATATCCGGGCTGATATCCTGCAGACCGAAACTGAAAATCAGCACCGGCACAATGATCAGGCCACCGCCAATGCCGAACAGGCCGGCAATGGTGCCCGCAAGCGCGCCCAGCGCCAGGTATAAAGCGACTACACTGACAAGGGTCATGGTTTTCAATCATCCCCGGAATGAATCAGGCTGGTATGATACGCAGGAATGCTGCCTGCTGCATTCCCCGACCAAGGTTTAAAACACCGCAAGGATCAAGATCCCGCATGTGCCTGATTGCTTTCACCATTGGCCAGAGCCAGGCATACCCGCTGGTGGTCGCCGCCAACCGGGATGAATTCTTCCGTCGCCCCACCTCCGCCATGGACTGGTGGGCACCGGATGGTCATTCGCCCGTGCTGGCCGGCCGCGATCTGGCCTCGGGCGGCACCTGGCTGGCAGTCGCGGCTGACGGTCAGGTGGCGGCAGTCACCAATGTACGCGAGGGCGCCCAGGAAAGCGGTCAGCGCAGCCGGGGCGAATTGCCGTTGCTGGCGTTATCGATGGCACAATCGGAGCTCGCGGGCCAACTGCACGATTACCCGGAACGCTACGCCGGGTTCAATCTGGTCCGCCTTGCCGACCGCGGCGGCTGGTACTACTCCAACCGGGATGCCCACCCAGGGCGCCGGGTATTTCGCGGCAGCTATGGCCTGAGCAATCACCTGTTGCAGACACCCTGGCCGAAACTTCTCACTCTGCGTAGCGCCGTGGCTAACCGTGTGGCCGGCGCAGGCGCGGACTCCAGCCAGCTGCACGACGACCTGATCAACCTGCTGCAGGACACCCGCCAGGCGCCGGACCACCTGTTGCCGGATACCGGCGTGGGGCTGTCCACTGAACGCTTTCTGTCATCACCGTTTGTGATGGGCACCGACTATGGCACCCGGGCGACCACCATCGTCACCGTTGCCGCCACCGGCCAGATTCAGGTGACCGAGCAGACCTGGCACCCCCTGGGCGAAGCCGGTGAACGACGCCGGTTCCAATGGCAGCGATAGCCCATCGACTCTGATATAATCCGCAAACTTTCCGTTGATTGACCGGAGGTCGCCCATGGCCGACGAACCCAAGAGCACCACATCCATCGCCGATTTTGAAACGTCGCTCGACGAGCTGGAAAAACTCGTGCGCGACCTGGAACAGGGCGACTTGTCCCTGGAGCAGTCACTGGCGGCGTTCGAGCGCGGCGTGAAGCTGACCCGTGAATGCCAGAGCGCGCTGAAATCGGCGGAGCAGCGGGTTGAACAACTGGTGCAGTCAAGCGACGGCACCCTCGAGACCCGCCCGTTCACCGGAGACGACGCGGACGCATGACCCAGACCGCCTCTTCCACGCCGGAATACCTCAACACCATCCGCCGACAGATCGACGACCAACTGACCCGGTTACTGGACGGTGCTGGCGCCTCGCCCCGCCTGCTGGAAGCCATGCGGTACAGCGTCCTCGGTGGCGGCAAGCGCATTCGCCCGGCGCTTTGTGTGGCAGCCGCGAGGGCCGCCGGAGGCGAAGCAGGCGGGGCGCTGGCACCTGGCTGCGCACTGGAACTGATCCACGCCTACTCGCTGATTCACGACGACCTGCCGGCCATGGACGACGACGATCTTCGCCGAGGCCGGGCCACCACCCACATTGCCTTTGACGAAGCGACAGCCATCCTGGCCGGTGATGCCCTGCAAACCCTGGCTTTCGAATGTTTAACCGAGGCGCCAGACTTAAGCGACCACCAGCGACTTGCGATGGTCAGGGCCCTGGCCCGGGCCAGCGGGCATCTGGGGATGGTTGGCGGGCAGGCAATAGACCTGGCTTCGGTTGGCCAGAGCCTCAGCGTTGAACAACTGGAAACCATGCACCGCCACAAAACCGGTGCACTGATCCGCGCCAGCGTGGAATTGGGTGCGCTGTCTGCCCCCGCCGTATCCGCGGCCCAGTTGTCGGCACTTGACGCCTTTGCCCGGGCTCTGGGACTGGCGTTTCAGGTACAGGACGACCTGTTGGATGTGGAGGGCGACACCGCCGTGATCGGCAAACGCCAGGGTTCAGACGTGGCCCGGCACAAGCCCACCTACCCGGCGCTGCTGGGCATCGAAGGTGCCCGGGCGAAACTGAACACCTTGCTGGCCGACGCCCAGCAGGCCCTGGCGTCTTTCGGCACCGAGGCCGACCCCTTGCGGGCCATGGCGCATTACGTGGTCGCCCGCCCCTATTGAGGGGGCGCCTGATTCCCTATAATGCCAGACAGCGATCTCACTTTTCGACAAAGACCCAAGCTGATGCAGGACACTTACATATTCAGGGAAATCCCGTCCCAGCGGCCCAACACGCCGCTGCTTGACCGGATCGACACGCCAGCCCAGCTGCGGGACCTGCCGCCGGAAGACCTGACCCGGCTGGCCCGGGAACTGCGCTCGTTCCTGCTCTGGTCCGTGGGCCAGACCGGCGGGCATTTTGGCGCCGGCCTTGGTGTACTGGAACTGACCGTCGCCCTGCACTACGTCTTTAATACTCCGGAAGACAGGCTGGTGTGGGATGTGGGCCACCAGGCCTACCCCCACAAGATCCTCACCGGTCGCCGGGAGCAGATGGGCAGTATCCGACGTAAGGACGGCCTGGCCGGCTTCCCGAAACGGGCAGAGAGCGAGTACGACACCTTTGGCGTTGGCCATTCCAGCACCTCCATCAGCGCCGCGCTGGGCATGGCCATCGCCGCACGCATGCAGAACACCGGCCGCAAGAGCATTGCCGTGATCGGCGACGGTGCCATGACCGCCGGCATGGCGTTCGAGGCATTGAACCATGCCGGCCACCTGCACGCCGACATGCTGGTGATCCTGAACGACAATGACATGTCGATCTCCCGCAACGTGGGCGGCCTGTCGAACTACTTCGCCAAACTGTTGTCCAGCCGCACCTACAATCAGGTTCGGGACAGCAGCAAGAAAGTGCTCAAGGGCGCGCCTAACCTGATGGCGCTGGCCAAAAAGACCGAAGAACACTTCAAGGGCATGATCGCCCCGGGCACTCTGTTCGAAGAACTCGGCTTCAACTACATCGGGCCCATCGATGGCCACGACCTGCCCCTGCTGGTGGAAACGCTGGAAAACATCCGTGAGCTGGAAGGCCCACAATTCCTGCACGTGGTCACCACCAAGGGCAAAGGCTTTGCCCCGGCCGAGGCTGACCCCATTGGCTATCACGCCATCAACAAGATTGAACCGGTGCCACCCAGCAAGCCGGAGCCGGTCAAGCCTGCTTCCCCCCGGCCCAGGTATGCCAACGTCTTCGGCCAGTGGCTGTGTGATGCCGCCGAGCAGGATGAGCGGGTGGTGGGTATCACCCCCGCCATGTGTGAAGGGTCGGATCTGCTGGCATTCTCGGAGCGTTTTCCGGATCGCTACTTTGATGTCGCAATTGCCGAGCAACATGCGGTAACCCTGGCGGCTGGCCTGGCCTGTGACGGCGCCAAGCCCGTGGTCGCCATTTACTCCACCTTCCTGCAGCGCGCCTACGACCAGTTGGTGCACGATGTCGCCATCCAGAACCTGGACGTGCTGTTTGCCATTGATCGCGCCGGCCTGGTAGGAGAGGACGGCCCCACCCATGCCGGGGCCTTTGACCTGAGCTACCTGCGCTGCATTCCGAACATGGTGGTGATGGCGCCATCAGACGAGAACGAGACCCGGCAAATGCTGCACACCGGCCTGTGCTTCGATGGCCCGGCGGCGGTGCGTTACCCCCGGGGGACCGGCCCCGGCGCTGAGATTGAGCCAGCACTAACGCCCCTGGAAATCGGCAAGGGGCGGCGCCTGGTGGAGGGCCATCGGGTGGCCATTCTGAACTTCGGCACCTTACTGGCACCTGCTCTGGCGGCGGCAGAGGGCCTTGCTGCCACCGTGGCCGATATGCGTTTTGTGAAGCCACTGGATGAGCAACTGGTGCTTGAACTGGCGGAGCAGCATGACCTGCTAGTGACCCTGGAAGAGAACATGATCGCCGGTGGTGCCGGCAGTGCGGTGACCGAGTGTCTGAACGCCCATCAGGTGACCGTGCCGGTGCTGCAGTTGGGCCTGCCAGACCGCTTTGTCGAGCATGGCAAGCACGCTGAGTTGCTGAGTGAGTGCGGCCTGGATGCTGACGGTATTAGCCGTGCCATTGCCACCCGACTGGAACGGCTGGGGCTGCCGCTGGCAGCGGCCAAGTAAGGCCAATAAGCCGACCAAGCGCCAAAAAACGCCTGCATCATGCAGGCGTTTTTGTATTCGAGGCAAAGGTGACCTCAGGCGGGGTCATCATCCTGATGAGTTTCCAGCCAGTGTCCAAGCTTGCTCTGCTTGGTGTTGAGGTAATGCTCGTTGTGGGGGTTGCGCCCCACGTGCAGCGCCACACGCTCGGCAATCCGGATGCCGTAAGACTCCAGCGCTTTCACTTTGCGCGGATTGTTGGTCATCAGTCGCAGCTCACTGATACCCAGGTGCTCCAGCATGTCTTTGCACATGCTGTAATCCCGCAGATCGGCGGCAAAGCCCAGTCGTTCGTTAGCTTCAACGGTATCGGCGCCCTGGTCCTGCAAGTTGTAGGCGCGAATCTTGTTCAGCAACCCGATGCCGCGGCCTTCCTGGCGCAGATACAGCAGCACACCGCGACCTTCCCGGGCAATGCTGCGCAGCGCCTCTTCAAGCTGGTAACCGCAGTCGCAGCGCATGCTGTAAAGAGCATCGCCAGTCAGACATTCCGAGTGGGTACGGGCCAGCATCGGCTCGCCGCTGTCAAGGTCACCCAGCGTCAGTGCCACGTGCTCTTTGCCGGTCTCCGGATCTTCGAAGCCGTGCATATCGAAGACACCGAAAGGCGTAGGCAAACGGCAGGTCTCAACATAACGAACAGCCACTGTGGTTCCTCGTGGTTCGGACAAATGGGGCGGGCATTCTATCATGTGGCCGCTTGCCTGGCGTAGTGTCGACACGGGAGTCCTCCGATTGCGTGATTGACCGGAAGAAGTACGCACTTGGCAGGTTTGCGGATCAATCGGCCCCGACCTGCCAGTGGCCGGAGCGGCCGCCTCTTTTCTCCAGCAGGCGTACCTGGTCAACGGTCATACCACGGTCAACCGCTTTGCACATGTCATACAGGGTCAGCGCGGCGATGCTGGCCGCGGTCAGGGCCTCCATTTCCACACCGGTCTGACCCGCCAGTTTGCAGCGGGTGATGATGTGCACCGACGCACCGTCCTCGCCGGGCGTCAGTTCCACTTTCACCGACGTCAGGTTCAGGGCGTGGCACAGGGGGATCAGGTCGTGGGTGCGCTTGGCGGCCATGATGCCAGCAATGCGGGCCGTCGCCAGAACATCGCCCTTGGGGTGCTCGCCATCGATGATCATTTTCAGGGTCGCCGGCGCCATCCGGATGGTCGCCTCGGCCCTGGCTTCCCGTTCGGTGACCGCTTTGTCGGTTACATCCACCATCCTGGCTTCGCCTTTGTCATCCAGATGCGTCAGTTTTGCCACTGCGGTCTCCCGTTAATGCTGGTTATGCCACCAGAATCCAATGCCCGCGATGCCCTGGGCACCGTGGTGCTTTGCCACCGAAAGGTGGCCCGTATTCATGCCTCCAAGCGCATAGACCGGAAGCCGCGCTGCCGACACCAGGCCGGCAAATTCTGACCAGCCCATGCCCGGCTCGCCCGGGTGGCTGGGTGTTGGCAGGACGGCGCCCAGAACGGCGTAATCTGCGCCGATGGTCTCGGCATGGGCAAGCTGCCTGGCGTCGTGGCAGGACACGCCCAGCCAGACGTCGGCCGGCACCGGCCGGGCAGTGAGTGTATTGGCTTCACGCCAGGGTAGGTGTAATCCTGCTGCTCCCGGAGCCTCCTGAAAGCGTGCAGGCGAGCCATGCACCAGCACACCCGTGCCATGCTCCCGGGCCAGCCCAACCGCCCGGCTGGCCAGCAGCCGGTAAGCCTGATCATCCAGTGCCGGTGCACGCAGCATGATCAGTTCCGGAGCCCATCTGCCCAGCGCATCCGCAAGACCAGTCAGCCCCTGCTCCGATTCCGCGATGGCGCCGGTCAGTGCCAATTTAGCGGGCAACCGCAAGGCCCGGATGATTGGCCCGTTAGCCTCGGGAAACTCATGATCCTTCAGATCCGCTGGATGCCGCCACTCCACCGGCTGGCCTTCAAGGCCCTCGGGCTCACCCCGGGCATCGGCGGAACGCCAGACATCCAGCATCACCGTCTTATCGCCGTAGTCGTGACGTATGGTGATCACCGGCTCCAGGCTGTCCTCAGACAACAGAAGCCCGGTTTCCTCATGGATCTCACGGACCAGCGCCTGCTGAACGGTCTCGCCCGGCTCCACCTTGCCGCCGGGAAACTCCAGCAAACCGCCCTGATGGACGTGGTCCGGGCGGCGGGCAATCAGCACCCTCCCTTCCCGTTCGATCACCCCCACCGCCACGTGTACGATCTTATGGCTCATATCGGGTGGGGCGCTCAGGTCCGGTACTCGGCGTTGATGGTCACGTAATCGTGGGAGAAGTCGCAGGTCCAGACGGTCTCACGGACATCGCCACGCTTCAGATCGATCGCGATGGTGATCTCCTCCTGATTCATCACCGCCTGGCCCCGGGACTCGGAGTAATCGTCAGCGCGGCCGCCGTTTCGTACCAGGCAGACGTCGCCCAGGTGGATTTCCAGGGCATTCAGGTCCAGGTTTTCCACCCCAGCCCGGCCGACCGCGGCCAGGATCCGGCCCCAATTCGGGTCGGAGGCAAACAGGGCGGTTTTCACCAACGGTGAATGGGCCACGGTGTAGGCAACATCCAGCGCTTCCTGATGGCCGGCAGCGCCGCTGACCTCAATGGTAACAAACTTGGTTGCCCCTTCACCGTCCCGAACGATGGCGTGGGCCAATTCCATATAAGTGTCCTGAAGCGCCTGGCGAAGTGGGGCCAGAAGCGGACTGTCGGCGGTGATCTCCGGGCCGTCATACTGGCCACTGGCAATCAGCATGCAGGCGTCGTTGGTGGAGGTATCGCCGTCAATGGTGATCCGGTTAAAGGATTTTTCACCCAGCTCTGACGCCAACTGCTGCAACAGCGCCGGCTCGACCTTCGCGTCCATGGCGATAAAACCCAGCATGGTGGCCATGTTGGGGCGGATCATGCCCGCACCTTTGCTGATGCCGGAGATGGTCACCGTATGCCCGCCCAGATCCACCTGCCGGGAGGCACCCTTGGGCCGGGTGTCGGTGGTCATGATGCCGCTGGCGGCTTCGGCCCAGCGGTCTTCGCGGGTGTCGGCCAGCGCCGCCGGCAGCGCCGATACGATTTTGTCGACCGGCAATGGCTCGCCAATCACGCCTGTGGAAAAGGGCAGGATTGCCTCGGGTGCGACGCCCGCTTCGGTTGCCAGCGCCTGACAGCAACGCAGAGCGTCAGTCATGCCACGGGCGCCGGTGCCAGCGTTGGCGTTGCCGGTGTTGATCAGTAGATACCTTGGCATTCCGCTGGCCAAGTGCTGACGGCTCAGTGTGACTGGCGCGGCGCAGAACTGGTTGCGGGTAAAAATGCCGGCCACCCGGGTGCCCGACGCCAGCTCAAAGACCACGATGTCTTTACGGCCGGGGCGCTTGATGCCCGCACTGGCAATACCCAGTTTGACACCCGCCACCGGGAAAAAGTCAGGTAAGGTTCCGGGGCCCACAGCCATGGTCAACTCCTTGCAATCGTCCAGTTCGGTAAACGACAGAACCCGCAATCGCCAGACTGCGGGTTCCGGTTGCTTCAGTATGCTGTTGCGGCGGGGGTCAGGCCACCTTGCCACAACATTGCTTGTATTTCTTGCCAGAGCCACAGGGACATGGCTCGTTACGGCCTACCTTGGGCTCCTGGCGCACGAAGGTCTCGGGCATGGCCGGCTGCTGCTGACCGGAGTTGCCGCCTTCGCCTTCAGCGTCGGCTGTGGCACTGGTCTGGTCGTGACGCAACTTGGCCCGGGCCATCTCGCGAGCCAGCTCGTCACGGCGACGGCGCTCGATCTCTTCCATCTCTTCACGGCTCTGTACCCGCACGTGGCACAACACGCGGGTGATGTCCCGCTTCATGGTGTCGAGCATGGTTTCAAACAGATTGAAGGCTTCGCGCTTATATTCCTGCTTCGGGTTTTTCTGGGCGTAACCGCGCAGGTGAATACCCCGGCGCAGATGGTCCATGTTCGACAGATGCTCTTTCCAGAGGGTGTCCAGCACCTGCAGGAACACCTGCTTCTCGAACTTGCGCATGGACTCGGCGCCGGCCACCTCTTCCTTGGCCTTGTACTCATTAACAATGGCCTCGAGGATCTTGGCCCGCAGGCTGTCTTCGTAGAGCTTGTTGTCCTCATCAAGCCACTGCTGGATGGGGAGCTCAATGGCCATTTCTGACTGTAGCTGCGCTTCCAGACCGGCAATGTCCCACTGTTCAGGCATGCTTTGCGGCGGCACAAACTCGCTGACGGCCGAATCCACCACATCTTCCCGGATGGTATCGATCATCTCGGAGATGTCGCTGGAGGCCATCACTTCATTACGCTGCTCATAGATCACGGTACGCTGGTCGTTGGCAACGTCGTCGTATTCCAGCAGGGTTTTCCGCATGTCGAAGTTGCGGCCTTCCACTTTGCGCTGGGACTTTTCGATGGCATTGGTGACCATGCGGTGTTCGATGGCCTCGCCCTTCTTCATACCCATGGCCTGCATCAGATTCTTAACCCGTTCCGGGGCGAAGATCCGC
>DASSWD010000005.1:0-6662 GCA_035705335.1 Marinobacter sp.
TCTTGCCAACGCTGACGCCAGCGCTTCTTTGCGGACCGGTTTGAGCAGGTAGGCCACGGCGTTCACGTTAAAGGCCTGAATGGCGTAGTGATCATAGGCGGTACAGAAAATCACCGCCGGGGGTTTGTCCAGCCGGCTCAGCCGATCAGCCGTGTCCATGCCGTCCAGCCCGGGCATACGGATGTCCAGCAGCAGGATGTCCGGTTCCAGTTCCGCGACTTTTCGCAGGGCGTCGTCGCCATCGGTGGCTTCGCCGCACACCTGATAGCCGGGCACGGCGTCCAGCAGTCGCCGGATGCGTTGGCGGGCCAGGGGTTCGTCGTCGGCAATCAGGATGCGCTGGATCGGCGTGGTCATGGTTGCTGGACCTTCCTCAGGTTCGCATGGCGTCTTTGGCGTTGCGCCGGGGCAGGCGCAGGGTCACCGTGTAAATGGCGTGTTGGTGGCTGTGTTTCAGCACCGCCGGCTCGCCGAACAGGGCCTGCAGGCGGGCCTGAATGTTGCCCAGCGCGACCTGATTGCCCTTGTGCTGGGGCCCGGCGGTATCCGGTTTCGGGTTCTGTACCATCAAGTAGACAAACTGGCCTCGGGCCTGCACTTCAATGCGAACAACACCGCCTTCGGGGCGGGGCTGAATGCCGTGGTAGATGGCGTTCTCCACCAGCGGTTGCAGGGTCAATGGTGGTATCGCCTGGTGCTCCAGCCCTGGCTCAATCGCCCATTCCAGGCTCAGCCGGTCGCCTAATCGCAGCGCTTCAATACCCAGATAGCGCTGGCACAGGTCCAGTTCCTGGCTCAGGGGCACCAGCTGGTCGTTGGTGCGCAGGCTGGCTCGGAACAGCTCCGACAGATCCAGCACGGCTTCCTCGGCCTGATCCGGCTGGGTGGCGATCAGGCTGGCAATGGTGTTCATGCTGTTGAACAGGAAGTGAGGCTGAATGCGGGATTGCAGCGATGCCAGGCGCGCCTGCATTTCCGCCTCCCGCTGTTGCTGCCACTGGTGCTGAAGGTAAAAATAGCGCAATACCATCAACACAATCAGCAGCGCCAGCAACAGCTTTTTCGCGGTGCTCTGCCAGGAAATGTCGCCCCGCTGCGGGTGCAACACGCTGTCGGCAAAAAGGCTGAAGGCCAGCACATCCAGCAGTACCAGGGTAACGATGATCAGTGTGGCGCGGGGCACGGTCAGACGGGCAAGCCGGGGCCGCAGCAGGCAGATCAGCGCCGCCGAGGTGAGGGTGGTCCACTGGACAAACAGCGACAGCAGGCCGAAGTAGTTCCAGTCAATCCAGCGTTCTTCAGCCTGTACCACCGACAGCACCAAAACCAGCAGTTCACTGGTGACCAGCAACAGAAACACCGCACGCACCCGGCACAGGTCCGGTACGTAGAAATCGTCCGCGCCGGCGCCGGTCTGGCCGTCGGGTTGTTTGCCGGGTTCAGTGCGGGCGAGTGGTTTCAGGGGTGTCTCCTTAACGGTGGTGGCAGGTGATATACTCTGGCCACTTTTTTCAACGCACACTCATTTAGTTGCACCGGCGTGATCATGCCGGGCTGTCAGCAGGAAAGATAGACCATGACGGATCAGAAGAAATCTGACCAGAGCACATCGTCCGAAAAACCCTGGGGTGGCCGCTTCAGCGAGCCCACCGATGCCTTTGTTGAAAGGTTCACGGCGTCGGTGGGGTTTGACCAGCGGCTTTACCACCACGACATCACCGGCTCCATCGCCCATGCCACCATGCTGGCCAAAGTGGGTGTGTTGACCGACGGCGAGCGGGACCAGATCATCGACGGCCTGAACGCGGTCAAGGCCGAGATCGAGGCCGGCCGCTTCCAGTGGTCGGTCCGCCTCGAAGACGTGCACATGAACGTGGAAGCAGCCCTGACCGAGCGCATCGGGATCACTGGCAAGAAGCTGCACACCGGCCGCAGCCGGAACGATCAGGTCGCGACCGACATCCGCCTGTACCTGCGGGATGAAATTGACGTGATCGACGAGGAGCTCAAGCGCCTGCAGGCCGGCCTGCTGGACCTGGCCGAGCGCGAGGCCGAGACCATCATGCCCGGTTTCACCCACCTGCAGACGGCGCAGCCGGTCACTTTCGGCCACCACCTGCTGGCCTGGTTCGAAATGCTGGTGCGCGACGCCGAACGCCTGCAGGACTGCCGCAAGCGGGTGAACATCATGCCCCTGGGCGCGGCCGCCCTGGCCGGTACCACCTACCCGATCGACCGGGCCATGACCGCCGAACTGCTCGGCTTCGATCGCCCCAGCGAGAACTCCCTGGATTCCGTGTCGGACCGGGACTTTGCCATTGAATTCTGCAGCTTCGCCGCGCTGCTGATGACTCACCTGTCCCGGTTCAGTGAAGAGCTGGTGCTGTGGACCTCGGCCCAGTTCGATTTCATCGACCTGCCGGACCGGTTCTGCACGGGCTCGTCCATCATGCCCCAGAAGAAAAATCCGGATGTACCGGAACTGGTGCGGGGCAAGACCGGCCGGGTTAACGGTCATCTGATCAGCCTGCTGACTCTGATGAAGAGCCAGCCGCTGGCTTACAACAAGGACAATCAGGAAGACAAGGAGCCGCTGTTCGACACCGTGGACACCGTCAAGGGTTGCCTGAAGGCCTACGCCGACATGGTACCGGCGATTGCGGCGAAAGCAGAGAACATGCGCGTTGCCGCCAAGCGCGGCTTCTCAACGGCGACCGACCTGGCGGATTACCTGGTCAAGAAGGGCGTTGCGTTCCGGGACGCCCACGAGATCGTGGGCAAGTCCGTGGCGTTTGGTGTGGCCGAGGGCCGGGACCTGTCCGACATGACCCTGGAAGAGCTGCAGCAGTTCTCCGGCGTGATCGGTGACGACGTGTTTGATGTCCTGACCCTGGAAGGTTCTGTACAGGCCCGGGACCACCTCGGTGGTACCGCGCCGAATCAGGTGCGGGCGGCAGTTGCCCGGGCCAGAGCAGCGCTGGGCTGAGACTTTACCGGGGCGACGCAGGGATCAGTTCCGACAGCGGCCGGGGCCGGGATAGCCGGAAACCCTGGCCGAAATGCACACCCAGCGCCCGGACCCGGCGCAGGGCGTCGTCGTTCTCGATAAAGGTCGCAACCGTCTCTTTGCCCGCGGCGTCGGCAATCCGGTGCAGGGCGTCCACCATCACCTGCTGCACCGGATCGTCCGCCAGGCGGTCCATCATCCGCCGGTCCAGTTTGACGATGTCCACTGGCAGGCTGGCCACCAGGCTGTAACTCTCAACCGACGCCCCCGCGCCCTCCAGCGCCACCCGGCAACCGATCCGATGCAGGGCATCACAGAGCACGGCGACCTCGTCCGGGTGCCGGGTGGCGTGGTCTTCCCGGATCTCCAGGCAGAAACACTGGGCTGCGAAGGGGCTGTCACCAAGTGTCTGCTCCATGAAATCGGCGAAGCTGTCATCCAGCACTGACGCCCGTGACAGGTTAAAGCTGCAGTATTTCAGGCGCGGCTCCAGCAACGGGTGCTGTGCCAGCCACGCCAGGGTTTGCCCGATCACCTGGCGATCCAGCCGTTTGGCCAGACCAAACCGCTCGGCAATGGGCAGAAACTGCTCTGGTGTCAGCCCTGGCTGGTCTTCGTCCGTGCCGGGCACCCGGCACAGAATCTCAATGTGATCCCCCCAGGTCGCGCTGGTCACGGGTTTCAGGGCCTGGAACTCCAACAACAGGGTGCCGTTTTCAAGGGCTTGTTGCAGCAGCGACAGTTGCTGCTCGGAGCCCTGGTCCCGCTGGCCTATGGCGAGTTCCATGTGATCTTTGAGCGACCGGCGTTTACTCTGGCCGGTCACCGGCTCATGGTGCAGTCGGCAATCCCCGTCGGCGCTCTGCGGTATCCGGTGGCTGATGTCCCGGGCCACATGGATGGCGCCAGTGACCTCGTGATGTTCATCCCGCAGGCAGCGAAAATGGAATTCGTAGATGGGCAGGCCTTCGCCCCGGCGATTGAATGGCATCTCAGCGATGAAGTGGTCGCGGTCAAAGGCCCGCTGCCAGAGCCGTTCGATCAGCCGCCGTTCGTCGGGGTAGGCCTGCAACAGTGCGTGCAGGTTGTCGCCGGGCCGGGGGCTGTGATCGAACGCCAGGCGGAACTGGTGCGCCCAGGCCTCATTGAAATGCAGCAGGTTGAAGCGGGTATCGACCGCGACGATCAGGTCCCGGGTGGCGGCGGCGGTGGCTTCCATGATGCGACGGGTCTGGCCCCGCTCCCGGGCTTCGGCAGCAGCGGTGCTGTGGTTGACCACGACGCCGCCGACCTTCACTACCCGGCCACTCTGCTTCAGGGCCCGGCCGTGCAGGGTGATCCGCTGGCTGCGCTGGCGATTGGTGATCACCGACAGATCCACCGCGAATGACTGACCGGTGTGAATGCAACGCCGGATCATGGCCCGCAGGCGTTTCTGGCCGGCCTGGCAATAAAACAGGGCTTGCTCCGGCGTCAGGTCAGCGCCGGGGCGTAAATCCAGCAGGCGGTATACTCCTTCAGACCAGTGCAGCTCGTTGCGGGGAATGTCCAGTTCCCAGAAGCCGGCGCCGGCGCTTTGCTCGATCAGCCGGAACAGGCGCCGGTCCATATCGGCCGGGTCTCTCAACAGCAGGCTCGCGCTGGCGGCCTGATCGGCGTCCTTGACGGCCAGATGCAACGACAGGCTGGCAGTGAAAAAGAAACCCTCACAGTGCCGGCAGGTCACCACAAGCGGCTGGCCACGCTCCAACTGTTGCCAGTGAGTCGGAGTGAAAGGGTCATCCTGGCGGGACGCCAGTAACCGGTGAAACGGCTGGCCGGCCAGCGCGCCATTGTCATAGCCAAACAGCGCCTCGGCGTGGCGGTCAGTCTGTACGACCGAGCCATCGTCATCGATGCGAAGCAACGTGGGGTGCAGGACGGGGCCGGACGGATCCCGGCGGTAGCGCTGGATCAGGAATTCTTTCATGACTTTTATTTTTTTGCCGGTTTTGCCACGATTCCGTGCATCATACTGACAAACGTCGCGAAATAAACCTGCCGCCGGAGCTCCCGTGATTCAGACCGCCCCGCCTATTGTCCTCGACTTTGAGGATGGCATTGACCGCAAGACCCTGCGGCGGCTCCGGGAGCGCTTTCTGCTGATTAACCGCAAGCGTTGGCAGCGGGCCCACAGTGCATTGACTTACCGCCAGCAAATGGTTCTGGAACTGCTGCCTCTGGTGTTTCACCTGAATCACCCGTCGCTGCCTGGCTATCTCGACGGCGCCTGCCCTCAGGGGCTGGCAGGCTACCAGCCTTCGGAGCCGGAGCTGAACGCTGCCCGGCGGTTTGCCCGCAGCTTCCGTGATCGGGACCAGGGCCAGCGCCGGCCCGACCTGGACGCCCTGTTCCTGATGGGCAGCCCGGGTACCCTGGGCCACTCGGTGGCCAGTGACCTGGATGTCTGGCTGTGTCACCGGGACGACCTGCCGGAGGCCGGCATCCGTTGTCTGGAACGGAAGGCGGCCAGCCTGTCGGAATGGGCCGCCACGCTGGGCGTGGAATTGCACGTGTTTGTGTTCTCGGCTGCCGACTGGCGCGCGGGGCGGCAACGGGTGGAGGTGTCCGGCGAGAATTGCGGCAGCGCCCAGCATTTTTTGCTGCTCGATGAGTTTTATCGGACCGGTATTTATCTGGCAGGCCAGTATCCGCTGTGGTGGCTGATTCCGGCCGACCATGAAGCCGGGTACGAAGCCTGCCGGGAACGGCTGCTGGCGTTCCGGTTTATCAACGCCCGGGAATACATTGATTTTGGCGCAGTGCCCTCGATTCCGGCCAATGAATTCCCCGGTGCCGGTATCTGGCAGCTCTATAAAGGCATCGACGCCCCCTGGAAGGCGATCCTCAAGCTGTTGTTGATCGAGTGCTACGCCACTGACAGTCAGCGATCCCTGTTGTCGGCCCGTTTCAAGCAGGCGGTGTACGCCGGTGAAACCAGTGCCGACGCGCTTGATCCCTACGTGTTGCTCTATCAACGGCTGGACGAATGGCTGTCCGGCGCGCAGGCGGATGAGCGCCTGGAACTGGTACGGCGCAGCCTGTACCTGAAAGCCGGCCTGCCCCTGAGCCGGACCACACCCGGCGTGGAGGGCTGGCGGGTGGATCTGCTGCGGGGGCTGGTGGAACAGTGGCAGTGGACCGACGATCAGGTTCGGCAACTGGACGAGCGCCACCAGTGGCGGGTGGAGGATGTTACCGGATTGCGCCGCAGCATCGTGGCCGAGCTTACCCACAGTTACCGATTGCTGTCCCGGATGGCCCGGGAGCAGGGCACTCAGGCGGCGATCAGTGACCGGGATATCACCCTGCTCGGGCGCAAGCTGTACGCCGTATTCCAGCGCAAGGCCGGGAAAATCGAGCTAATCAACCCCGGGCTGGTGCCGTCGCTGGTGGAAGAAAACCTGTCGTTTCACCACCAGTCCGAACAGGGTGGAGACGGTGAGGGCTGGTTGCTGTATCGGGACCTGGAGGACCCGTCCGACGCCTTCTGGCAGCCGGTGATCCGGCGCGCCGGCAACCTGGCAGAGCTGGTGGTCTGGTGTTATTGCAACGGGTTATTGACCCGCGCCACCCGCCTGAACGTGCGGGCCGGGCGCAGCGTTGCCTCGGTGGC
>DASSWD010000006.1:0-16031 GCA_035705335.1 Marinobacter sp.
TTCGAGCATTTCTGGAAGGCGGATTCCGAGGCCGAGGTGTATCACTTCATCGGCAAGGACATCATCAACTTCCACGCGCTGTTCTGGCCGTCCATGCTGCACAGCGCCGGCTTCCGCACGCCTACGGCGGTGTTTGCCCACGGCTTTGTGACGGTCAACGGCAAGAAAATGTCCAAGTCCCGGGGCACGTTCATCATGGCCCGAACCTATCTGGACCATCTGGACCCGGAATACCTGCGTTACTACTTCGCCGCCAAGCTGACCGGCAGCGTGGATGACATGGACCTGAACCTGGAAGACTTCGCCGCCCGGGTGAACTCCGACCTGGTGGGCAAGGTGGTGAACATCGCCAGCCGCAGCGCCGGTTTTATCACCAAGCGGTTTGATGGCCGGCTGGGCAAGGTCACCGAGCAGGACAAGCTGAAGGAATTTATTGAGGCCGGTGACCAGATTGCCGAGTTCTACGAGGCCCGGGAGTTTGGCCGCGCCATGCGCCGGGTGATGGAACTGGCAGACATTGCCAACCAGTACGTGAATGATGAGCAGCCCTGGGTAATTGCCAAGCAGGAAGGCCAGGACGACAAGCTTCAGGCCATCTGCACCAACGCCATCAACATGTTCCGCCTGCTGATGACCTATCTGGCGCCGGTGCTGCCAAAAACCGCCGAGGCGGCGCAGTCGTTCCTGAACGCCCGTCTGGACTGGAACAACCGGGCGGATCTGCTGGAGGACCACGCCATCGACAAATTCAAGCCCCTGATGAGCCGGGTGGATATGGCGCAGATAGAGAAAATGCTCGAGGCGTCCAAAGAGGAAATGCCGGCTGCCACCGGCGATGCGCCGGCCAAACCGGGCGCCAACATTGAACCGATTGCCGACGAAATCGAGTTCCCGGATTTCGCCAAGGTGGATCTTCGGGTGGTTAAGATTGTCAAAGCCGATCACGTCGAAGGCGCTGACAAACTGCTGCGCCTGACGCTGGATCTGGGCGACGGCCAGCGTAATGTGTTTGCCGGCATCAAGTCCGCCTACAAACCGGAAGATCTGGAAGGACGGCTGACGGTGATGGTGGCCAACCTGAAACCGCGCAAGATGAAGTTCGGCATGTCCGAGGGCATGGTGCTGGCCGCCGGTCCCGGTGGGAAGGACATCTTTATTCTGTCACCGGATTCCGGGGCCAGCCCCGGCATGCGGGTGATGTAAGGCTCGGGTAGGCCCATGGCTGAGTACCTGCTGATTCTGGTCAGCACCATACTGGTGAACAACTTTGTGCTGGTGCAGTTTCTGGGACTGTGCCCGTTCATGGGCGTATCTGGCAAGCTGGAAACGGCGATGGGCATGTCCCTGGCCACCACTTTTGTGCTCACCCTGTCATCGGTGTGCAGCTATCTGGCCTACACCTACCTGTTGGCGCCACTGGATTTGGCGTTTCTTCGCACCATCACCTTCATTCTGGTGATCGCAGTGGTGGTGCAGTTCACCGAAATGGTGGTGCGCAAGACCAGCCCGCTGCTGTACCGGGTGCTGGGCATTTTCCTGCCGCTGATCACCACCAACTGCGCGGTGCTGGGTGTGGCCTTGCTGAACCTGAACCGGGGCAACAATTTCGTGGAATCCGTGCTTTACGGCTTCGGCGCTGCCGTCGGCTTCTCGCTGGTACTGGTATTGTTTGCTGCCATGCGGGAGCGGATTGCCGTGTCGGACGTGCCTGTGGCCTTCCGTGGCGCGGCCATCGGCATGGTCACCGCGGGCTTGATGTCCCTGGCGTTTCTGGGTTTTACCGGCCTGGTCGCGGTTTGATGGGGCTGATGGAGGAGTGAGCGCGCCATGGGAATAAACCTGCTGCTTGCGATCCTGGTGCTGCTGGCCCTGGCCGTGGTGTTTGGCGGCCTGCTCGGCTTTGCCGCTGAGCGTTTCCGGGTAGAAGGCAACCCATTGGCGGAGCAGATCGACGCCCTGCTGCCACAAACCCAGTGTGGCCAGTGTGGCTTCCCCGGCTGCCGGCCCTACGCCGAATCCATTGCCAACGGGGATGCCATCAACAAGTGCCCGCCGGGAGGTGAGAGCACCATCAAGGCTCTGGCAGACCTCCTGGACGTGGAACCGCAGCCGCTGGATGCCGAGCATGGCGTCGAACAGGCCAAACGGGTCGCGGTCATTCGGGAAGACGAGTGCATTGGCTGTACCAAGTGCATTCAGGCCTGCCCGGTAGATGCCATTCTTGGCGCCGCCAAGCACATGCATACCATCATCGAGAGCGAGTGCACCGGCTGCGACCTGTGCGTGGAACCTTGCCCGGTGGACTGCATTGACATGATCACCGTGGAGCCTGACATCCGTACCTGGACCTGGACGCCACCGGCGCGGGGCGTGATTGCCACGGACCGGCAGGGAGCGAGCGCCTGATGACGCAGCTCCGGGATTTTTCCGGCGGCATTCATCCGCCCGAGCACAAGCACCTGTCTACAGGCCGGCCAATCCGGACCGCCGCCCTGCCCGAGCATCTGATTCTTCCGCTACAACAACACATCGGCGAACCGGCACAGCCGTTGGTGGCTGTGGGTGACCGAGTGCTCAAGGGGCAGGTCATCGCCGACGTCAGCAGCGGCCGGGGCGTGCCGGTGCATGCGCCGACATCCGGGATCATCGTGGCGGTCGAGGATCGCCCCGTGCCCCACCCGTCCGGCATGACCGATCGCTGCCTGATTCTGGAACCCGACGGCAAAGACCAGTGGACCTCGCTGAACCCGGTGGCCGATTACCACACCATGGGCCGGGAAGACCTGCTGGCTATGATCCGTAACGCGGGCGTTGCCGGGCTTGGCGGCGCCGGATTTCCCACCAACGTCAAACTGCGCCCACCCCGGGACCGCAAGGTCGAAACCCTGATTCTTAACGGCGCGGAATGCGAGCCCTACATCACCGCGGACGACATGACCATGCGCGAACGGGCAGACGAGGTAGTCGCCGGCATGAAGGTGATGGCGTGGATTCTGCGCCCGTCCCGCTGCGTGATCGGCATTGAAGACAACAAGCCCGAGGCCGTTCGCGCCATCCAGGCCGCGGTTGACGGCACCCAGATTGAAGTGGCGGTGATTCCCACCAAGTACCCGTCCGGTGGCGAGAAACAGCTGATTCAGATTCTGACCGGCCAGGAAGTGCCCAGCGGCGGCATTCCCGCCGACATCGGCGTGATGTGCCAGAACATCGGCACCGCGGTGGCGGTAGCCCGGGCGGTGTTTGAGGGTAAACCGCTGATTTCTCGCGTGGTCACCATTACCGGCCTGGCGGTTGCGGAGCCGGGCACGTTTGAAGCCCTGCTCGGCACCCCCGTGGCCTGCCTGTTGGCTGAGGCCGGCCTGGACCACCCACACCTGAACCGCCTGGTGCTCGGCGGGCCGATGATGGGCTACACCCTGACCACCGACGCCGTGCCGGTCACCAAAACCACCAACTGCGTGATTGCCGCCACGGCCGAGGAACTGCCCACACCAGCCCCGGAACAGGCCTGCATTCGCTGTGGTTTCTGCGCCGAGGCCTGTCCGATGGAGTTGCTGCCGCAGCAACTGTTCTGGCACTCCAAAGCCGGTGAATTCGAAAAGGCGGAACACCTCAACCTGTTCGATTGCATTGAGTGCGGTGCCTGCTCTTATGTATGCCCCAGCTCGATTCCCCTGGTGCAGTATTACCGCTACGCCAAAGGCGAAATCCGCACCCATCGGGCCGAGCAAATCAAGGCTGATCGTGCCCGGGAGCGCTTCGAGGCCCGCCAGGCACGGCTGGAGCGGGAGCAGCAGGAGAAGGAGCGACGTCGCAACGAGCGGGCCGCCGAGGCCGCCCGCAAAAAAGCCGAAGCCGCCAAAGTGGCTGCGAGCGATGATAAACCGGAGATCGACGAGCGCGCCGCCAAAGCCGCTCTGGTTCAGGAGGCGCTTGCCCGCAAAAAGGCCAAGGAAAAGGCCGCCCGGGTCGAAACCGGCGAACCGTCATCCAGCCAACCGCCCAATTCAGATTAAGTGCCCATGAGCCTGATTCAACAGTCGTCACCCCATACCCGAAACGCCCGGCCCACATCCCGGGTGATGCTCTGGGTGATTCTGGCCACGCTGCCGGGGCTGCTGGCGCAAACCCTGTTCTTTGGTTGGGGCAACCTGATCAACGTAGTCTGGTGCGTGCTACTGGCGATGGCGTCCGAAGCGGCCATTCTGGCGATTCGTCGCAAGCCTGTGGCGTTTGTCCTGAAAGACAACTCCGCTGCGGTCACCGGCTTGCTGCTGGGCCTGTCGCTGCCGCCATTCACGCCCTGGTGGGTATCCGCCACGGCGGTTATTTCCGCCATCGTGGTGGCCAAGCAGCTCTATGGCGGGCTGGGGTCAAATCCGTTCAACCCGGCGATGGTCGGCTACGCCCTGGTTTTGATCTCATTCCCCGTTGCCATGACCGTAAACTGGGCCGAGGCCGCCACACTCTGGGGCAGCGCTCCAGGATTTATGGACACACTGGCGACCATCTTCTCGGCCAGCCAGACCACCGTGGATGGCTGGACCATGGCCACCCCGCTGGACCAGTACAAGCATCAGATCACTACCCTGACCTCAACCGAGATACTGCAGCACCCCACCTTTGGCGAGCAAGTCGCCCGGGGCTGGGAGTGGGTCAATCTGGCGTTTCTGGCCGGAGGGCTGGGGTTACTGGCCCTGAAGATCATCACCTGGCACATACCGGCGGGTTTCCTGGCCGGTCTGGCGATCATGAGCCTGGCGTTCGGCAGTAACGCCGATCTCTACGCCCCGCTGTCTCTGCACCTGCTGGCCGGCGGTACCATGCTGGGCGCGTTCTTTATCGCCACCGACCCGGTGTCCGCGGCCACCAGCCACCGGGGCAAACTGATCTACGGCGCCGGTATCGGCATCCTGATCTACCTGATCCGCACCTGGGGCAATTACCCGGATGCCGTGGCGTTCGCGGTGCTGCTGATGAACTTCGCGGTGCCGTTCATCGATCACTACACCCCACCGCGGACCTACGGTCATCACAAACCCCGGCGCGGCGCGCCCGGCAAGATGGGGGGCTGAACCATGAGCGCGATCCGCCAGTCCATGCAACGCAGCGCCATCGGCCTGGGCCTGTTTGCCATCATTACCGGGGGTACGATTGCCCTGACCCAGGGCTTGACCGAACACCGAATTGCCGAGCAGGCCGCGCGTGCGGAAGCACAGGCCCTGTTCGAGATCATTCCGGAGCACCAGCACGATAACAATCTGCTGAGGGATGTGGCCAGCTTACCCCCCAGCAAACGGCTGGCCGGAGACGATCCGCTGCTGGGGTGGGTGGCCCGCCAGGATAATCAACCGGTGGGTCTGATCCTGCCGGTTGTCGCTCCGGATGGCTATTCCGGTGATATCCGGCTGCTGGTCGGGCTGGATATGCAGGGCAACGTGCTGGGCGTGCGGGTGACCGCCCACCGGGAAACCCCGGGCCTCGGTGATGGCATCGAGACCCGGAAATCGGACTGGATCCGGGCATTTGAAGGTCAGTCCCTCGGCAACCCACCGGTGGAAGCCTGGACCGTGAAAAAGAATGGCGGCGCCTTTGACCAGTTCACCGGTGCCACCATCACGCCGAGGGCTGTCGTGCACGCGGTTCGGGATACCCTGTTGTATTTCCGGGAACACCGGGACACCATCCTTGACCGAATCCGGGCGCCGGCCGATCCGCGCAACCGGCCGCTCACGCCCGACGACAGTGCCGGACAATCGAACCCAGGGGAGGCTTACTGACCATGTCGACCAAGACCACCCGTGAGATCATCAACGACGGTCTTTGGACCAACAACCCGGCGCTGGTTCAGGTGCTGGGCCTCTGCCCCCTGCTGGCGGTGACCAGCACGGTGGTGAATGCCATCGGCCTAGGGCTGGCCACCTTACTGGTGTTGATGGGTTCCAACCTGTCAGTATCCCTGATTCGCAATTTTGTCAGCGAGTCGGTGCGCCTGCCGGCATTCGTCATGATCATTGCCTCATTCGTGACCTGCGCCGAGCTGCTGATGCAGGCCTTCACCTATGAGCTTTACCAGATTCTGGGTATCTTTATTCCGCTGATTGTCACCAACTGCGCCATCCTGGGCCGGGCGGATGCCTTTGCCTCGAAGAATCCGCCAGTGCCCGCCCTGCTGGATGGTGCCATGATGGGCCTTGGATTTCTGGCCGTGCTGGTGGTACTGGGCGGAATGCGGGAGCTGATCGGGCAAGGCACGCTGTTTGTCGACATGCACCTGCTGCTGGGCCCGATAGCTGAGGGCTGGACACTGCGCCCGTTCGCCGACTATCCGGACATGCTGTTCATGGTGCTGCCGCCGGGTGCCTTCGTTGGGCTGGGACTGCTGATTGCGCTGAAGAATGCCATCGACAATCACCGCAAGGAACGCAAGAAAGCCATGGCAACCGCGCCATCGGCCAGCGGTTCCAAACGGGTCCGGGTGACCGGCACCATTTCCTGAGCGTGATTTGAAAGGGATATGAACGGTTGTGAATAAAGAAAAACGCACTGAAATCTTTACCCGGCTGCGGGACGCCAACCCAAACCCCACCACCGAGCTGAACTACAGCACGCCATTCGAGTTGCTGGTGGCAGTTACTCTGTCTGCCCAGGCCACCGACGTTGGCGTAAACAAGGCCACTGACAAACTGTTTCCGGTGGCCAATACACCGGAGGCGATTCTCGCCCTGGGTGTGGACGGTCTTAAGGAGTACATCAAGACCATCGGGCTATTCAACAGCAAGGCCGAGAACGTCATCAAGACCTGCCGGATCCTGATCGAAAAGCACGGCAGTGTAGTGCCGGATAACCGGGAAGACCTGGAAGCCCTGCCCGGCGTCGGCCGGAAAACCGCCAACGTGGTGCTGAACACCGCCTTCCGCCAGCCCGCCATGGCCGTGGATACCCATATATTCCGGGTGTCTAACCGCACCGGCATTGCGCCCGGCAAGAACGTGGTGGAGGTGGAGAAACGGTTGATGCGACTGGTGCCCAAGGAATTTCTGATGGACGCACACCACTGGCTGATCCTGCATGGGCGCTACACCTGCACGGCCCGCAAACCCAAGTGCGGCGCCTGTATGATCGAGGATCTGTGCGAGTTCAAGCAGAAGCGGGACTACCTCTGACGCGAATCGATACCCGCCGAACGGAAAAAGCCGGCAATCGCCGGCTTTTTTACTGACCTGAGCACGCAAGCGGTTTTAACGCTGGCCGAGCATCTTCTCTTTCAGGTCTTCCTGGGCCGGCTTGTCTGACAGCCAGATGCCAAACAGGGCTTTCTTGAATGCCAGGCCGCCCACGGTGTCGCGGACTTCACCGTTTTTCAGCACCCGAACGCCCTCTTCCGGCAGGTACACCAGATCAAACACGTCACCGGTCTTGATCTCTTCCTGGAACACCGAGAGGAACTGGTCCACTTCAGACTGGATGGCTGACAGGTCACCGTCCGTGGAGGCCTTGAAGCCATCCATGGTGGCTTCGGTCATACGCTCGCTGGTGATCATGTCCGAGGTGATGTGCAGGGTGATCGCCTGGGGCTCATCGGCGTTGATGATGGCCTGGCCATCGTTGATTTTCTCGGGCACATACAAACCGCCCACGTACAGGTCCATGAACCACTTCGAGCGGGTACCCGCGCCGTTGAGTTTCAATTCCTGGCCCATGGCGGTGTAGGTGTCGGGAACATCCACATCGCCGACGGTGAGAGCCATCGCGGGGGCGGACAGGGCGCCTGCCAGCATCAGGGTTGCAAATCCTTGTGTAAGAGCCTTCTTCATCGTCCTTTCCTTTCGATCGTTATTATTGAATGTGTCATTCGTCACCGGTCGACACCCGACTTCCGGCCGGTGGCGACATTCTAGCAACGAAGCTCAGCGGCCTATCGCCACCTGGTTCTCATTTGCTGGCACACATTCAACTAAAAAGCCGGCCATGGTGCCATGGCCGGCTTTCAGGGACCGAGAGGTCAATCGGGTCTATTTGAACAGCAGATTACCGGACAAACCCTCTTTCTCGAGGATTTCCCGCAGACGGCGCAGCGCCTCCACCTGAATCTGCCGAACCCGTTCACGGGTCAGGCCAATCTCCTGCCCGACTTCCTCGAGAGTACTGATGGGGTAACCACGCAGGCCGAAGCGGCGGGACAGCACTTCCTGCTGTTTGTCGCTGAGTTGGTCAATCCACTTCTCGAGACAGGACGACATGTCGTTGTCCTGCAAAAGATCGGCCGGGTCAGAGGCGCCTTCATCGGCCACCGTATCCAGCAGGGATTTGTCGCTGCCGGCACCGATCGGGGTGTCCATGGACGCCACCCGCTCGTTCAGGCCCAGCATACGTTTCACGTCGGCTACTGGCTTGTCCACCATCCGGGCGATTTCTTCTGCCGTCGGTTCGTGGTCCAGCTTCTGGGTCAGTTCGCGGGCCGCACGCAGGTATAGATTGAGCTCCTTTACCACGTGAATCGGCAGGCGGATGGTGCGGGTCTGGTTCATGATCGCCCGCTCGATGGTCTGGCGAATCCACCAGGTGGCGTAGGTCGAAAAACGGAACCCGCGCTCTGGATCAAACTTCTCAACTGCACGGATCAACCCGAGGTTGCCTTCTTCGATCAGATCCAGCAGCGTGAGCCCGCGGTTCACATAGCGGCGTGCGATCTTGACCACCAGGCGCAGGTTGCTCTCGATCATCCGCTTACGGCCGGATTCCTCGCCTTTACGGGCAAGACGTGCGAAGTACACCTCTTCTTCCGGAGTTAACAGGGGAGAAAAACCGATTTCGTTCAGGTACAGCTGAGTGGCATCCAGCTGCTTCTGGGCGGTGAAAAACTTGCCCTGGGTGGGAAATTCGTCGTCGTTGTCGTCGTCAGCCGATGCTTTTTCCGTATCATCTCCGGCTAACAGCTGTTCTTCCTGATCGTCCGCGTCCTCGACGTCTGACACGCGATCCATGATCATTTCTTCCTGTTCTGCTGACATAGTCTAACCCGCCTCTCAATAATCCTGTGGTCGCCCGTTGCTTCTTGTTATTGCGGACTTATTTGCGTTTTCGTTCTGTTCAGGACATTTGCGTGTTGGCTGGCAATCTTGGTTGCCGTTTTTTGTTCTTGGGTTTGCGGTTGTCTGTCAGGCCGTCGGGTTGTCCGGCGGGTGTTTTCCTGTCCCCGCTCTGGTTACCGTCTGGGCAGGTATCGGGAGGGGTCAACCGGGTTGCCGTTTCGACGAATCTCGAAATGCAACATGGGTCTGTCCGTGCCTGAGCTGCCAAGTTCGGCAATCACCTGTCCGGCTTTTACGTCCTCCCCTTCCTGCACCAGGATCTTTCGGTTATGAGCATATGCACTTAAGTAGTGCTCGTTGTGGTTGACAATAATCAAGTTGCCGTAACCAAGCAACCCGTTACCGGCGTAGACCACGTTTCCGTTTGCCGCTGCCTTCACAGCATCTCCGGGTTTACCGGCAATATCAATACCTTTATTGACTTTTCCAGATGAGGAAAAATTAGCAATAACGGTGCCAGCATGAGGCCAATGCCAGCGAACATCTCCAACGGCCGGGTTCCCGGAAGACTGACGGGGTGGCGCTGAAGGCGCAGGCTTGGCTGCAGGCGTTCGGGCAGACGCCGTGGCCGGTGGCGAATGAGAAGGAGTTGAGGCGGTGTTGGAGGCAGGTCGGGATGCTACTGTAGCATCGGCCGGAATATGGCCTTTCCGGTCCAGCCGGATAACCTGCCCGACCTTGATGTTCCAGGGTGGGGCGATGCCATTAGCGCTGCCCAGCTCCCGGTAGTCCCGGCCGTAACGCCAGGCGATGCTGTAGAGCGTATCGCCCGGCCTGACCACGTGGGCACCCCAATAGACCGGCGGATTGTAGAGATCATCCTGGTAAATGGCGGCGGTGTTGCAGCCGGCAAGGCCCACTGCCGCGATCAGGATCCACAGCCAGACCCGGGCCATTCGCCCAGGGCGCCTGCCTGAAAAAATCCCTTGATACCGCACGTTCAATCGAATCACGTATTAAAAAGCGCCTGATCATGAAAAAACTGTCTAAGAAATCATCCCTGTTCGATGCAATTTCTCAGCTTTCAGGACTAAATGACTAATATAGCGCATAATTTCCAGCACGTTCCAAGTTACCTATACGACGAGTTGTTACCGCAGGAAACGGAAAATTGTGCAGCTGGTAACACTCTCTCCGTCTATCCGTTCGCATCGTCACCTGACGAACGACGCTGCCCGACCCAGTCCAACACCAACACCAGACCGAGACCGGTCAGCGCCATCAACAGTGCCTGCAGAACCAAAGGGTCCTGCCCGGTCAAAGCCGACCACTCCTGGGGCAAAACCGGCGTCTGGTTCAGAGGCATCCGATCGCCTGAGCTGTTACTGCGCCAGGTCAGCGTTTCCTGCCAGGGCCATACCTTGCTCAGCGCGCCGATCATAAAGCCAGTCAGCAGTGCCAGCACGGTATCATGGAAATGCCGGAAGGCGAGTGTAATCAGTTTGGCGATGGACAGCAGGCCGACCGCACACCCGGCCAGAAAAAGTCCAAGGATGCCCAGATCAAGCCCCTGGACGGCCGCCAGCACCGGCGCGTACATGCCAACAACCAACAGCAGGAAACTTCCGGAAATCCCTGGCAGAATCATTGCGCAGATCGCCAGCGCTCCGGAACCGAAGAAAATCAGGCCGGTCGGGTCCAGTTCGCTTGCGGGCAGTGTCGTGACCCACCAGGCACACACCGTTCCTGCCAGAAATGGCGCCAGCAAGCTCCAGCGATAGCGCTGCACCTGTTGCCCCACATGCCAGACCGACGCTATGATCAGCCCGAAGAAGAAGCTCCAGATCAGAATCGGATGGTTGGCCAGCAACCAGGTAATGAGGGTGGCAAGGCTGGCAACGCTGGTCACTATGCCCGCCAGCAGGGACACCAGAAAGGTTCCGTCGACAGCCGACCAGAAGACAGCAATCCTGCCCCGGATCAGATGCTCAATGAAAGCCCCTGGAAGCGCGCTGATGGCGTTCAGCAATCGGAAGTAGATACCTGTGATGAACGCAACGGTGCCGCCGGACACACCGGGCACAATGTCTGCCGCGCCCATGGCCATACCCCGGAGGAACACCCCGGCCGGATGGTGATGCCGATTCGTGTCAGTATTCTTGCGCTGGCTCATTAACGCACCACCCCGCCCAGTAAGGGCACAAATCGCACGGGTTCAAGCTCACGGCGCTCAAACCGGTCACCGTGACGAACAATCTCAACCAGTACCTGATGGGTTTCCCCTACCGGAGCGATCAGCACCCCGCCGTCCGCCAGCTGATCCAGCAACTCCCGGGGTACATCCAGCGGCGCGGCGGTCACGATGATGCCATCGAACGGTGCCCGATCCGGCCAGCCCATGCCGCCGTCTGCGTGTTTGAGCATGATGTTGCGCATGTTGAGCTGGCGCAATCGGTCCCTGGCCCGGTCCTGCAAGGGCCGGATCCGCTCCACGCTGTACACCTCAGAGAACAGCAGTGACAGAATCGCTGTCTGATAACCGGAACCCGTGCCAAGCTCGAGCACCTTTTCAGGCGCATGCGCCAGCATCAACTCCGTCATCCGGGCCACAATGTAGGGTTGCGAAAGCGTCTGGCCGTGGCCAATGGGCAGCGCGGTGTCTTCGTAGGCCCGGTGTGCCAGCGCCTCGTCGAGAAATAGATGGCGGGGAATCTGTGCCATGACATCCAATACTGGCTCCGACGTAATGCCCGCTTCCCGCAATCGCTGGACCAGCCGCAGGCGGGTACGACGAGAGGTCATGCCAATGCCTTCATACTGCACACTCATGAATACTGACCTCCCGGATGACCCATGCTGTCTACCCACTCCCGCAGTGACGACAACGCCTCGTGGCGGGTCATGTCAATGTGCACCGGCGTGACAGACACGTATCCCTCTCCCACGGCGTGAAAATCGGTACCCGGGCCGGCGTCGCCGCCACGACCGGCAGCCCCAATCCAGTAGCGCTGCTTGCCCCTGGGACAAGTCATCGGCACGGCACCTTCGGCCCGTTCACGATGGCCCAGCCGGGTTACCCGGAAACCCTGAAGGTCCGACCAGGGTACGTCCGGTACATTGACATTCAGAATTGAGCGTGGCCCCAGGGCCAGGGCCTGTTTGTTCTCCAGCAGAATCCGAACCACCCGGGCGGCGGTGGCGTAGTGAAAGTGCCCTTCGTTTACCAGCGACACGGCAATTGCCGGCAGGCCCAGATGCCGTCCTTCGGTGGCGGCGGCTACGGTCCCGGAATAGATAATGTCGTCGCCCAGATTGGCGTGGGTATTGATACCGGACACCACCCGGTCAAACGGCTGGTCAAACAGGCCGTTCACCGCCAGGTGGACGCAATCGGTGGGTGTGCCATCGACCGACTGAAACCCGTTGGGATGCTGCTCCACGGTCAGCGGCCGATTCAGCGTCAGGGCGTTACTGGCTCCGCTGTGGTCCCGATCCGGCGCCACCACCCTGAGTTCGCCAAGCCCCTGTAAACCCTCATACAGGGCCACCAGCCCCGGCGAATGCACACCATCATCATTGGACAACAGAATACGCACATTGCTCTCCGATTGTGTCTTTCGTTCTTATCTGGCGTTCTCGTCCAGCTCAAACAGGTCGCCCAGCACCGTCGTCGCATACTGGCCTGGAGGCAGCGAAAACGTCAGTTGCAGACCCGGTGGTTCCGATTCATCAGCTTCGAGCCACTGCCAGTCCAGCCCCTCTGGCCTGGTCACCAGTGGGCGCCGCTCGGGTTGCATACGGGTCGCTCGGAACAGCGCTTCAAACTCCGGGTACCTGGCCACCACATCACGCTCCCTCCGTGCCAGGGGCTCACCGGCACTGGTGCCGCCGTCACCCCACAACGGGCCGGTTGGCGACTGTGGTGACGGGGTATCGGGCTCGCCTGGCAGAACCTCAGCCCAGTTTCCGGCCAGCACACGCTCAGCCAATACCTCGTTGAACAGCCAGGAGCGTGCCGCCGAAAAGTACAATACGTTTTTTGAGGCAGACCTGCCACCGCGCCCGCGCTTGCGGTTCAGTCGGGATGGGTCCAGGGATACCGCCGCCTGCAGGTTGCCACCCTCGCGGCCAAACCGCTGCGACCCGAAATAGTTGGGTGCGCCCTGATCCCGCAGCCGGATCAACCCTCGCTCAACCGCGGCGCGTTCGCCATTCACCGCGCGCAGGGTAATGACAAACCCGTTGCCCTGATGATCGCCCCGGCGCAGTTTGCGCAGTTCCCGCCGGGCCGCCAGCACCGGCCAGCGTTCGGCAATCGCAGCCAGCAATGCCGCGTCATCAGAAATCTGCCCGGGGCGGTACAGGCTGAACCACTGCACGGTAACCGCATGGCGATCTTTCATGCCACAAAACCCGACATCCGACCCGCGACACCCGGCCAGAGCCGCCAACTCCCGGGCAACGTACTCGGTGTTATCCCCGGTTTTCTGCAAACGCACACACAGATGTTCGCCGTCCCCAAGGCGTGCGCCGCCGGCCGGGTTGGACGCGGCCAGGGACTCCACGGAAAACGACGGCTGAAGCGAATACTCATCACCGGGGAATAAACGCTCAAAGACCTGAAAATCGTCCGGGCTGGACTTGAGACGTGCAGACGCCACACGGGCGCCCCCAGACACCGGCCAGTCCAGACGCCAGTGCGGCCTGTCAGACGACACCGTCACGAGGTCAAAGGCTCCAGCAGACACACCGCCTGACAGGCGATCCCCTCTTCACGCCCGGTGAACCCCAGCTTTTCCGTGGTGGTGGCCTTCACACTCACCCGGTTCACCGCAATACCGAGGTCCTCTGCAATGTTCATTCGCATGGCGTCCACATGGGGTGCCATCTGCGGTGCCTGGGCGATAATCGTGGCATCTACATTCATCACGACGTAGCCCTCCTCCACAACCCGATGCATGACACGCCTAAGCAGATCCCGGCTGTCAGCGCCGGCCCATTCCTCACTGGTGTCTGGAAACAAATGACCAATATCGCCCAACGCCACCGCGCCCAGAAGCGCATCCGCCAGAGCGTGCAAAAGCACATCGCCGTCCGAGTGGGCTTTCAGAGCCTGGGTATGGGGAATAGAGACGCCGCCAAGAACAACCGAATCGCCCTCGCAGAACGCATGAACATCAAAACCTTGACCAATACGCATCGCCAACTCCGAAACGGAAGCCACCCGGAGGTCATCACAGCCGGCCCAGCACAAACTCCGCCAGTGCCAGATCCGACGGCACGGTAATCTTCAGATTATCCGCACGCCCCTCCACCAGAACCGGAAGTTTACCGGAAAACTCCATCGCCGAGGACTCATCCGTCACCGAAAACCCCTGTTCAAGGCAAAACACCAGCGCCCGCCGCAAGTCCCCGAACCGAAACATCTGCGGCGTCAACGCCCGCCACAGGCGCGAGCGATCTACCGTCGCCTCCACCGCCGGCGGCGTCGTACCGTCCGACTGCTTCAACGTATCCGCCACCGGCGCCGCCAACAGCCCACCGACCGGATGCTCCAACGCTGCATCTACCAGCCGAGCTACATCCGCCGCACTCACACACGGCCGCGCCGCATCGTGCACCAACACCCAGTCATCCTCGGCGGCCTGCCCTTCCAGCGCCACCAGCGCGGCCAACACCGAATCCGCCCGCTCCCTGCCCCCGTTGCAGGTCTGCACCCGGTCATCCCGCGCCGACTCGGTATCCGGCCACCAGCGATCCTGCGCACTCAACGGCACCATACAGCCCTTGAAGGCCACACTGGCAAGCATACGGGAAAGAGTAATATCGAGAACAAAACGACCGTGGAGTTTCAGATACTGCTTGGGGCACTCCGCCTGCATGCGCTGGCCAATGCCAGCGGCGGGGATGACAAGCCAAAGTTCAGGATGGGGCATATAGAGGTCTGCAAGAGTTACGAAGCGCGTCGGGGATCTTCTTTCCGGGAATCTCGGAGGCCATGGATGGTCGGAGAGAAGCGCACAGGGATGTGCTTGTAGCGGTTCCCGGAAAGAAGATCCCCGACGTGCCGGACACCAAATTTAGTTCTCGACAACAAGAAAGAACGTCTCATCCTCACGAATCAACCCAAGGTTCATCCGGGCCCGCTCTTCCACCGCCCCCTGCTCATTGCGCAAATTCCGAACCTCAGCGTACAACCGCTCATTCCGGGCCGCCAGCTTGGCATTCTCAGCCCGCTGCTCCGCCACCGACTGCTCCAGCGCCCACACCTGCGCAAAACTCCCCTCCCCGATCCACAGACGAACCTGCAGCAGGAGAATCAGCACAACCAGAATGGCCCAAAGCGTTTTCATGCCTGATGACGCACCAAAAAAGAGTCAGAGAACCCAACAATGTGAGCGGTAAGTATAGACGTTATAGTAGATTAGCAACAAATTCTTGTAAGTCACTGTACAAAAAGGCCATCGTGCCTGAATTTTCATCCAGAACGCGATGGCCTTAACATTTTGTTACCTGCCAGCCGGTGCCGACAGGCCAAAATGAACTGCGCTGAGCGCTTAGCCCTGGCCCTTGATTTCCGTCAGGCCACGGTAAGGTGCCTTACCGTCCAGCGCCTCTTCAATGCGCAGCAGCTGGTTGTACTTTGCAACCCGGTCAGAGCGGCACAGAGAACCGGTCTTGATCTGCCCGGCACGGGTGGCCACGGCCAGGTCGGCAATGGTGGTGTCTTCGGTCTCACCGGAGCGGTGAGAAATGACTGCCGTGTAACCGGCATCCTGAGCCATCTTGATGGCATCCAGAGTTTCAGACAGGCTGCCGATCTGGTTGAACTTGATCAGGATCGAGTTGCCCACACCCTTCTCAATGCCCTGCTTCAGAATCTTGGTGTTGGTCACGAACAGATCGTCACCCACCAACTGAACCTTGCTGCCCAGCTTGTCTGTAAGCACCTTCCAGCCATCCCAGTCGCTCTCATCCATGCCATCCTCGATGGAC
>DASSWD010000007.1:0-7354 GCA_035705335.1 Marinobacter sp.
GGGTCAGATGCGGACCATCTACGGCGATCATGAGCGCTTCAAGCAGACCTATTTCAGCACTTACAGGGGCATGTACTTCACCGGTGACGGCGCCCGTCGCGACGAAGACGGCTACTTCTGGATCACCGGTCGGGTTGATGATGTACTGAACGTATCCGGTCATCGCCTGGGTACCGCTGAGGTGGAAAGCGCTCTGGTCGCTCACTCCATGGTCGCGGAAGCTGCGGTGGTGGGTTATCCCCATGAAATCAAGGGTCAGGGCATTTACGTCTATGTGACTCTGGTTCAGGGTCAGGAGCCCAGCGATGAGCTCAAGAAGGAGCTGGTGCAGTGGGTGCGTAAGGAAATCGGCCCCATCGCCTCTCCGGATGTGATCCAATGGGCACCTGGACTGCCAAAAACACGATCCGGCAAGATTATGCGTCGGATTTTGCGTAAAATCGCCGCCAACGAGCACGATCAGTTGGGTGACACTTCCACACTGGCTGATCCGGGCGTAGTGGACGAGCTGATCAGCAGCCGGGCGTTCAAGTAACTTTGCCAGTCAATCTGCGAGTTAACGCGAACCGCCGGCAGCGATCGGCCTTTAATCTTTGAGGAAACGGTTGCATGTCACAAACAATTATCGTCGCTGATGATCACCCGCTGTTTCGGGCAGCTCTGAAACAGGCGGTCAGTCAGGCGGTGCCCGATGCCGAGACGGTCGAGGTCGATAGCATCAAGGCGCTGCAGGCGGCGGTAGAGTCGCACCCCGACGCAGACCTGATCCTGCTGGATCTGAACATGCCGGGTGCCCATGGTTTCTCCGGGCTGGTGTTCATGCGTGGCCAGTACCCGGGGTTGCCGGTGGTGGTTGTGTCGGGCTCCGAGGACTTGCAGGTGATGCGCCGCTCCATCGACTACGGTGCCTCGGGCTTCATTCCGAAGTCAGCGCCGCTGCCGACCATTACCGAAGCGATTCAGGCGGTTCTGGAAGGGGATGTGTGGCTGCCGGAGGGCGTGGCTGAGCGCATCGAGCGGATGCAGTCGGAATCGACCGACTTCTCGGAGCGCCTGGCGTCTTTGACGCCGCAGCAGTTCCGGGTGCTGGGTATGCTGGCTGAGGGGCTTCTGAACAAGCAGATTGCGTACGATCTGGATGTATCGGAGGCGACCATCAAGGCGCACATTACGGCGGTGTTCCGCAAGCTTGGAGTGCGTAACCGGACCCAGGCGGTGATTGCGATTCAGCAGATGGAGCTTGATCCTTCGGAGCAGTCTTTGTCTGGGGGTTGATGGTTTTTGTTTTGCTGATCAAGCGTGAGAGCGGGAGCCTTTGGGCTCCCGTTTTTTTTGCTTCTCACTCGAGGGTTGGGTCTCGGTCTGGGCGGGCTTTCTGAAACACGCCGTGAATACGTCCCTGTAGGCTCCGCTCCGCCATCAATGGCTCCGCAGGGTTTCAGAAAGCCCGCCCAGACCAAGACCTTCGGACTTCTCTGCTGCATTCAGGATACATGTGTAATTCATTCTCGAAGATCTATGATTCTCCGCTGAGTATTGTATTGCCTGTCGGGCCCTGTTGATGTAATTTCAGCGCACAGTTGTAAGCTGAAAATTGAAGTCAACGGAGCAGATGGCGAATGAACGCAGTAGTGAAACCCGATGGCACGGCCAGTGCCGTGTTCGGGCAACCGGACGAGCGGGAGCTCAGGGACAGAATGAAAAAGGATTTGCCGGCGGATACTTTCAAACCGCAAACGTGGCGGGTGTTCTGGTTTCTGCTGTTGCAGTTGCTGATCTGTGGCGGGGTGGCCGTCATCCGCTCCATCCCAAGGAAAGGCACCAAGCCTAAAAGAGGCGAGGCACCAAAGTCTGAGGTGCGAGCCGAAATCAGCCCGCGTACCCAAGCTCCTTGTTAACAAGGTTGAACAATTCACCCCCAGAGTGCCAGGCGTCAAAATTCTCCAGGAACTGGTCCGTCAATGCCCGCTTCCAGCCAATGAAATCCCCCGCCATGTGCGCCGTCATGATCACATCCTCTCGCGCCCACAGCGGATGGTCCGGCGCCAACGGTTCTTCCTCGAACACATCCAGGCCGGCCCCGGCAATCTCGCCGGCATCCAGCGCCGCGATCAGATCGTCGGTTTTCACAATCGGCCCGCGGCCAATGTTGATCAGCCGGGCGGACGGCTTCATCGCCTTGAACGCCTTTGCATCGAACAGACCCTCGGTCTGCGGCGTCAGCGGTGCCGCAATCACCACGTAATCCGCCAGGCCAAGCTGCTCGAACAGATCATCGTGGCTGTGCACCGCGACAAAATCCGGATCGTCCTTGCGAGCGCGGCGGGCGACGCCGTGGGCCTGCATGCCGATGGCGTTGACCAGGCGGCCGATCTGGCGGCCGATGGAGCCGGCGCCGACTACCAGCACCTGTCTGCCCTGGGCGCGCTCGGTGTCGCGGTGCTTCCACTGATGGGCCTGCTGCAGGCGCAGGGAACCCGGGAAATCCTTGGCGAACATCAGAATGGTGCACAGCACGTATTCAGCAATGGTCCGGTCGAAGATGCCCCGGGCATTGGTCACCGTCACGTCGCTGTTGATCAGGGCCGGGAACATCAGGGCGTCGACGCCAGCGCTGGAGGCGTGGATCCATTTTAACCGGTCTGCGGCGGGCCAGGCGGCTTCCAGGGCCTCGGTGCGGAAGTCGGTCACCATCATTACGTCGGTGCCTGGCAGGGTGTCGCGCAATGTCTGCTCGTCAGAGGCGAAGCGTACGTCGGCGCGGGCCTTGATGGCTTCAATGCCGGGGGGGGCGGCATCCCCGGGCGCGGACAGTACGGTGATTACCGGCTTGCTGGATACAGACATAACACCTCCACCAGAGTTGAAACGCTCAGAATAGTTGAACTAGTCTGGTTTGCGGGTGTGGGTCGGGTCAACCTTCGGTAGACCATTCGCTAACGGCACCGGTCGTGCTGTGCGTCAAGGGTTCGGTTAACCATTAGTCCACCATGCCTTGTACCGCCGATTTTTACTGGCTAACCTGCAAGGGTGCGAATTTTTTCATCCGTCGTCAGGAGGTGCCCATGGCAGAGTCCGCAAGCAAGGACACTGGTCAGATCAAGCCGCGTAAAGTGAAGTATCGCAAGGCAAAAGCCAGTTGGAACCCTGCCATGCAGGCTGTGCCTGTGTCGGGCATTCGCCGGTTGGTGAACATGGCGTCCACCATGAAAGACGTCATCCACCTGTCCATTGGTCAGCCTGATCTGCCCACGCCCAAGCATGTGATTGATGCCTATGTGGACGCCCTGAACGCCGGTCAGACCGGCTACACCATGGACGCCGGTTTGCCCGAACTGCTGGTGGCCCTGCGGGATTACTACGGCAAGCGATGTAACCGGAAGCTGACCCGGGACAACATCCTGATTACCAGCGGTGCCACTGAGGCGATGTACCTGGCCATTTCCGCCACCTCCGCGCCGGGCCGCCAGTTTATTGTGACTGACCCATCCTTCCTGCTGTATGCGCCACTGATCCGGATGAATGGTGGCGAGGTGAAGTTTGTGCCGACCCGCGCCGAGAACAACCATCAGCTGGACCCGGACGATGTGATCCGGGCCATGGGCTCGCGCACCTTTGCGCTGATTCTGAACAACCCGAACAACCCCACCGGGGCAGTGTACCCGCGCAGCACGGTGGAAACGATTCTGGAAGAGTGCGCCTACCGGGGCATTCAGGTGTATGCGGATGAGGTCTACGACCACCTGATCTTCGACGATGAAGAGTTCGCCAGCGTACTTAACTGCTCGGTGGATCTAGACAACATCATGTGCATCAGCAGCTTCTCCAAGACTTACAGCATGGCGGGGTTGCGGATTGGCTGGGTGATTTCCAGCCAGGCGGCGATCAAGTCCCTTCGCCGCTACCACATGTTCACCACATCGGTGGCCAACACGCCCTCGCAGTATGCCGGTGTGGCGGCGCTTACCGCCGACCAGCAGTGTGTGCGGGACATGGTGGATATCTACCGGGAGCGCCGTGACCACATTGTGGATCTGATCGACCAGACACCTTACCTGACCGGCTACAAGCCCGGCGGCGCGTTCTTCGCCTTCCCGGACCTGCCACCCCATGTGGATGGTTCAGACGTGGCGCTGCGCATGCTGAAAGAAACGGGGGTCTGTGTGGTGCCGGGAGACGCCTTCGGTGAGCACTGTACCAACGCGCTGCGGTTCAGCTTCTCCACCACCTGCGAGCGTTTGGACGAGGCGTTTGACCGTATCATCCCCTGGATGGCCAAGCAGAACTTCTGAGGACGCACCATGCCTGCTCTTGATTCGGTACTGGTTCAGTGCCCCTACTGCTGGGAGATGCTGGACATCAGCGTTGATCCGTCAGTGCCGGATCAGGAGTATGTGGAAGATTGCCACGTATGCTGTCAGCCCATATTGTTGACGGTCAGTTTTGACGAATACCTGGTGCCGACCGTTGAAGCCCGTCCGGAGAACGAATAAACCTGACCATTCCGTAATGCCGGGTACCGGCGGGGGCCGTTACGATAGAGCGATACTTTTCAAGGATCTTTCCAAGGATGGATGCAGAGGATGAATGCATGACCCTGTTCTCACCGCGTGCAGTTTCCCGCAAGCTGAAAACCTGGCTGGCGCTGGGCCTGATGGTTGCGCTCACCGGCTGTGCCAGCCTGTCGCCGTACGCTATTTCCGAAGGCGAGATCGAACAGCACCTGAAAGATGCCGTAGCAACCTTTGATCGTCAGCAGCTCCGAAGCGGCTCGCCCTTTAGCCTGAGCCTGAGTGATGCTGACATAACCCTGGGGCCGGATGGCCGGGATGTAGCGGTGATCGATCTCAAAGGTCAGGTGTCGGTGAACGCGCTGATGACCCGTCTGCCGGTAGATCTGGCCCTGAAGGTCGAGGGGGCTCCGGTCTACGACAGTGAGGAAAAAGCGGTTTACATTCGCCGGTTGCAGCTGCTCGACAGTTCTATCGACTCGCCGTTTTTCAAAGGGGATCTATCGCCGATCACCGACAGCGTGATGCGGGTTGTCGCCCAGATGCTGGAGACCGTGCCGGTGTACCGGTTGGACGAAAACGATTTCGCCCAGCGCATGTTCGGAATGGCCCCCATTGACGTACGTGTTGCTCCCGGGCGGTTGGAGTTTGTAATGGACGACGGCCAGTAATCAGGCCGTCGCTTTCAGCGCTTCCTCGAAGATGCCGCAGGCTTGGTCAATCTGCTGCTGATTGACGATCAGTGGCGGCAGCCAGCGCACGATTTCCTGATAGGGGCCGCAGCGCAACATCAGCAGTCCCCGTTTTTCACACTCTTTGAGAATCCGGCCTGCGCGATCTCCGTCCGGGCAGGTGCCCTGGCGCATTTCCACGCCCACCATCAGGCCCTTGCCCCGCACGTCGGCCATTTCCGGATAGTCTTTTTTCAGCGTGTGCAGGTTGTCCCACAGGCGCTGGCCCATGTGGTCGGCGTTCTCGACCAGGCCCTCTTCCTGAATCACTTCAATAGTGGCAATGGCGGCCGCGGCGGCAACGGCGTTACCACCGTAGGTGCCGCCCTGGGAGCCTGGCCAGCCCCGGGCCATGGTGTCTTCGGAAGCGGCCAGGGCGGAGATGGGGAACCCGCTGGCCAGTCCCTTGGCGATCATGATGGCGTCTGGCGTGACACCGAAGTGCTGGTGCGCCCAGAATTTGCCACTGCGGCCAAAGCCGGCCTGCACCTCGTCAAAGACCAGCATGATGCCATGTTTGTCACAGCGTTCGCGCAGGCCCTGCATGAACCGGGCATTGGCGGGCACGTAGCCGCCTTCGCCCAGCACCGGCTCGATCAGCATGGCCGCGGTTTCCTTCGGCGCCGAGTAGGTGACGAAAATCCGGTCCAGCTCCCGAAGGCAGAAGTCGGTGGCGTCGTCCAGGCTCCAGCCGTAATGAAAGGCGTGGGGGAAGGGCGCTACGATGACTCCCCCCATCATCGGGCTGACTCCGGCCCGCAGGCCCACGCTGGACGTGGTCAGCGACAGCGAACCCATCGTCCGGCCATGGAAGCCGCCGTGGAACACGATGATGTTGGGCCGGCCGGTGGCCTGGCGCACCAGGCGAATGGCACCCTCAGCCACTTCGGTACCGGCGTTGGAAAAGAAGAAAGCATTCAGTGGATCTGGCGTCAGCGCACCCAGTTTTTCTGCCAACTCTGGCAGCCGGGGGTTCATCACCGTGGTGGCCTGGGCGTGAATCATCGTGGCCACCTGCTTCTGAGCCGCTGCAACCACTTTCGGGTGGCAATGGCCGGTGCTGGTGACGCCAATGCCGGAGGTGAAATCGAGATACCGTCGACCGTCCGGGTCGATAATGTACGCCCCCTCGCCTTTGGCGGCCACAATGCCAGTCGCCTGTTTCAGCAGGGGCGAAAGCTTGCCTTTGTGCTGGGTCACCGGGCACCTCCTGTGATTGTTGTTCTGCCCTTTTTGCAGCCTAGTCAGGCTTTCAGGCGATGACAAATGGCATCACCGATTTCCCGCGTGCCCCGCTGTTTGCCACTGTTTTCAGACAGGTCAGCGGCGACGACTGCAAACAGTTCACGGCCAGCCGCTGCCAGTGTGGCATCCTGTCGGCCCAGCCAGTCCAGCATCCGCGCCGTGGTAAACAGCATGGCGGTGGGGTCGGCGATGTCCTGGCCCGCAATGTCCGGCGCGCTGCCGTGGGTGGGTTCGAACATGGAGGGCATGTCCGGATCCGTCGGGTTCAGGTTGCACGACGGCGCCACACCCATGCCGCCGGAGATGACGGCAGCCAGATCGGTCAGGATGTCGCCCTGCAGGTTACTGGCGACCACCACATCGAACGCCCAGGGGCTGGAGACAAACTTCATACAGGCCGCGTCCACCAGTTCATGGTGCGTGGCGACATCCGGGAACTCTTTCGCGATCGCCTCGAATGCCTCGGTGTACATGTCCCCCCAGTAGCGCAACGCATTGCGCTTGGTAATCAGGCATACCTGGCTTTCCCGCTGCTCCCCGCCGAAGGTTCGGAACTGGCGGGTGCGGCCCAGTTCCTTGCGTTCAGCGGCGCGCAGTCGTGCCTGTTCGAAACCGTAGCGGATGATGCGGTCTGTCGCCCGGCGGGTGAATACTTCCATCTGGGTGGCCACCTCATCCGGCGTGCCCTGGCGCAACCGGCCGCCCTGACTGACGTACTCGCCCTCACTGTTTTCGCGAATCACCAGCATGTCGATGTCTTTGGCCCGTTCGTCCTTGAGGTATTGGCGTGCGCCGGGCAACAATCTCGCTGGGCGCTCGCACACCCACTGGTCAAAGCCCTTGCGCATGTCCAGCAGAGGCTTGAGG
>DASSWD010000008.1:0-9525 GCA_035705335.1 Marinobacter sp.
GAATGCGTGGAGGCCGCCCGGCGCATTGTTGAATTCGTCAAGGAGAGCTGCTGATCCATGAAACTGTACGGCATCAAGAACTGCGACACCGTTAAAAAGGCCCGCAAGTGGCTGGACGAACAGGGCGTTGAGTATCACTTCCACGACTTCAAGAAAGACGGCCTGAGCCCGGAAAAACTGGCCGAATGGGAGCAGGCACTGGGGTGGAGCACCTTGGTGAACCAGCGCGGCACCACCTGGCGGAAACTTCCCGAAGACGTTCGTGGTAACATGACCGCCCAAAGCGCGCACCAGGTCATGCTCGACAACCCGTCCATCATCAAGCGCCCCGTTGTTGAATGGGGTCAAGCGGCGGATCAGGCCGTCACCGTGGGCTTCAATGCCGACGAGTGGGCCGCCAACCTGCGCTGAATTCTATTTCTTCCGTAAATGAAACGAACCACAGGAGCAACCACCAGATGAGTTTTGCATTCGGTATCGGCATCGGCACCCAGAACAAACAGGGCGAATGGCTGGAAGTGTATTACCAGCAGCCGATCATGACCCCCGGCAAGGACCTGATCGATGTGGTGGCAAGCTCCCTCAACTACGCCGGTGGCAATCAGGCTCTGAACGCCAGCGCCGAACAGTTGGCCCAGTTCGCCAATGCCCTGCGCCAGATTGGTGAGACCGACCAGGCCAGCCTGGCGGAGAAAGCAGCTCAAAGCAGCCGCCCGGTGGTGGTCACCGTACTGGCTACCGACGACACCGCCTCCAGCACACCAGAGGTGTACCTGAAGCTGCACCTGATTTCCCACCGCCTGACCAAGCCCCACAGCCTCAAGCTGGACGGCATCTTCGGCCTGTTGCCAAACCTGGCCTGGACCAACGAAGGCGCTATCGACCTGAACGAGCTGCCGGAACGCCAGCTTCAGGCCCGCCTGGAAGGGCGGATTCTGGAAGTGAAGTCCGTCGACAAGTTCCCGCAGATGACCGATTACGTGGTACCCAAGGGCGTGCGCATCGCTGACACCGCCCGGGTGCGTCTGGGCGCCTACGTGGGTGAAGGCACCACCGTCATGCACGAAGGCTTCATCAATTTCAACGCCGGTACCGAAGGCACCAGCATGATCGAAGGCCGCATTTCCGCGGGCGTCATGATCGGCAAGGGCTCAGACCTCGGCGGCGGCTGCTCCACCATGGGCACGCTGTCTGGCGGCGGCAATATCGTCATTTCCGTCGGCGAGAACTGCCTGCTCGGCGCCAACGCCGGTATCGGTATTCCGCTGGGCGACCGCTGTACCGTGGAAGCGGGCCTGTACATCACCTCCGGCACAAAGGTGGCGCTACTGGATGACGGCAACAAACTGGTCGAGGTAGTCAAAGCACGGGATCTGGCTGGCAAGAGCGACCTGCTGTTCCGCCGCAATAGCCAGACCGGCGCGGTGGAATGCAAAACCAACAAAACCGCCATTGAGCTGAACGACGAACTGCACACCAACAACTGAGCCCGGAACTTTTATGTCGCTGTCGCCAACACTGGAACTGGCCAAAGACCTCATCAGCCGGCCGTCGGTTACCCCCGACGATGCCGGCTGCCAGGCACGGATGATGGAACGCCTGGCGCCACTGGGCTTCCAGGCCGAGCACCTGCGCTTTGGTGACACCGACAATCTTTGGGCCCGCAAGGGCTCAGACGGCCCGGTGCTGGCGTTTGCGGGCCATACTGACGTGGTGCCCACCGGCCCCGAGAAAAACTGGGCGCACCCGCCGTTTGAGCCGGTGATTCAGGACGGCTACCTGTTCGGTCGCGGCGCGGCCGACATGAAGGGTAGCCTGGCAGCGTTCGTCACCGCCTGCGAACGGTTTGTGGCAAAGCACCCGAACCACCGGGGCTCCATCGCCCTGCTGATTACCAGCGATGAAGAAGGCCCGGCCCAGGACGGTACGGTCAAAGTGGTGGAAACCCTGGAGGCCCGGAATGAGAAAATCGACTGGTGCCTGATCGGCGAGCCTTCCAGCACCCACCAGGTGGGCGATGTCATCAAGAATGGCCGCCGGGGTTCCCTGCACGGGTACCTGACGGTGCATGGCGTTCAGGGCCATGTCGCCTACCCGCACCTGGCGGAAAATCCGGTGCACCGGGTGGCTCCGGCGCTGGACGACCTGGCCCGGGAAACCTGGGACACCGGCAACGAGTTCTTCCCGCCCACGACGTTCCAGATTACCCGCATGGAAGCCGGTGTGGGCAGCAACATCATCCCCGGGGAGTGCACCGTGCACTTCAACTTCCGGTATTGCACCGAAAACACCGCGGAGAGTCTCGGTGAGCGGGTGGTGTCGATTCTGGATCGCCACCAACTGAAATACGACCTGAACTGGCATCTGAGTGGCCGCCCGTTCCTGACCGACCGTGGCGCCCTGGTGACCGCAACCCAGTCAGCCATTCGGCAGGTCACTGGCCGGGAAACCGAGTTGTCGACTTCCGGTGGCACTTCAGATGGCCGGTTCATTGCACCGACGGGCGCTCAGGTGGTGGAACTTGGCCCCATCAACGCCACCATTCACAAGGTGGACGAGTGCGTGAAGGCCGAGGATCTGGATACCCTGTCGGAGATCTACGAGCAGATTCTGGTGGAACTGCTGGCCTGAGCCAGCCGTCTCGCCTGTCCTCGGGAAGCGTGTCAGTAATGCGGCGGTGGCGTTTCTTCGTCCTCGCGGCGGATGTTCGACGGCGCCATGCTCTTCAGCTGTGTGTGCATCAGCCGCTTGGCCTCCCAGAGCTCCCGGATGTCGAGTTCCTGTTTGGCCACCTGCTCACTCAGGGTATGGATCACGTCGTCCTGGAATGCGAGTCTCATTTCCAGCTCTGCCAGGCGCTCTTCCAGCATTGAATTGCTCATCAGTTTGGTCAGCCCTTTTGCGAATCTGCTATCATGCCGCTCTTTACCGTCGGGTTCGACGGTGTTCACTGGCCGGGCGTGTCATGTTACCGGAAGTCCGGCCTTTTATCGTTAGCGTTTAAACTCGGAGACTAGTCTACCCATGCAACATCCAGTCAAAGCGATCCTCGTTGCCATTCTGATCGCCATCCCGGCCCCTTTCATTCTGGGCCTGCTCATGACCACCACCCCGGAACCCCTGCTATTGTTGTCTGCCGGGCAAGCCATTGAAGCCCTGGGCGCCACCGGAGGCATCGCCGCGTACCTCTTTGCGTTCGTGATTTTTGCCGTTGCCGGTTTCCTGGCCATTGTGATTAACGGTGCCGGTTCATCGAAGCCTGCTCGTGCTTCCAGACCCCGCGCCCCACGTGCCGCGCCGGTTCAGGACGACAACGATGACGGCTATGATGACGACTACGACGACACCACGCCGGAAGGCAGCGAAGAAGGCACCGTCAAATGGTTCAACGTCAAGAAAGGCTTCGGCTTTATCGTCCGCGACAGCGGTGACGAGATCTTCGTGCATTTCCGTGCTATCCGTGGCCGTGGCCGTCGCGTACTGCGCCAGGGCCAACTGGTGCGTTTTGACGTGGTTGAGGCAGACAAGGGATTGCAGGCCGACAACGTGTCGACGCTGGACTGATCGTCCCTCGCCGAATTGATAATAAAAAAAGCAGCCTCAAGGGGCTGCTTTTCTGTGCGTGGCCGGTGTGTTATTGAGCGGTGTCAACCGCTCCAGACCACTCTGTGTTCACCTCTCTGGTCCAGTCGCCACCAGGTGTCGTCTTCTACCGGGTCGCCTTCTTTCCAGTCGCCTGGGCTGCAGCGGATCTCTGTCGCCAACACCCGCCAGGCGCTGCGAGCACATTCCAGATCGCTGTTCCAGGGCAATGCTTCGCCCTCAATCACGAGGCAAGTGTAGCGTTTACCAAAAGCACCGGGATAAAGGGTGATGTTCAGCGGATGGCCCGCATAAAACCCCTGCCCCCTGATCACGCCAGCAACGCTCTGATCGTCCAGTTCCAGCCGGTCGATTTGCCCATCCAGCCAGTCCGACACGGCACCGGACTGAAGGTCACGAATGTAAATTTCCAGATCTTGCACCCAAGGTATCTCCCTGAGAGGGTTCATGATGGGCCACATAGTGAACCGGGCCGGGCCGGCCTGCAACCCACCGTTCAAGTTCATGGCGCAGATCCTCCACCAACAGGCGCCGTAGCGTTCCCGCGCGTTGGCGTTCATGCCACATGATTTCACTGGCGGTGCGTTCGATCTCCAGCGCCTTGAGCGACTGCTCGGGATTGCCGGTTCCCTCACCACGAGCCAGCGCCACCAGTGTCTGTCTGCGCAGGGCATCCTGCTGACCCGCCAGCGCCCAGGACTCAACCGGGCCACGGCCCGCGAACTGATCAAGCCGAGCAGCGGCCCTCTGAACCCACTGCAACAGGCCGCCGGGCCCGGCGACAGAGTGGCTTTGGCGGCTGGCGGCATAATCCATCGCCGAGGCTGAAATCTGGATGTTCCAACGTTTTTCAATCGCCGGTTGATGGGCGCCCAGAATAGCGCGGCGCTGGGTGATACTGATGGGCGGAACCGAACGTGCCTCCCATTCCCGGCCCAGCAACTGCGCCAATCGCGTTGCGCCCTCGTCGCCCGGGTGACCCGCACCCAGCAGCAATACCGGCCCTTGCCAATTCGTGACCAGTTCGCGAATCAGCCCTGCGGGCTCTGACATGAGGGTCAGCAGGTCGGCCGGTGAGGTGCTGTCCAGAATCAGCGCAGGCCAGATGCCGGGCACGCCGGGCCCGGACGGGATCACCGGCTGGTCACAGGACAGGATTTCCGACTCCCGTCGTGGGTCCACCTGCACCCAGGCCAACCCGGGCGCAGACAACAGAACCTGCAACCATGCTGTTTTGCCGCTGCCCTTCGGGCCGTGTACCCAAATCAGAGCAGACGGGTCCGCAGACAGGGCGACGGCGACGTCTTCCGCCAGCTCAAGCCAGGCAGCGTCCGTTACTGTGACCGGGGTTATGCCATCCTCTGTGCCGGCAACGCCCACTGCTGAAGGTGCATCGCCGGCCTGGGACCACTGCCCTACCAGCTCAAGCACCGCCACATAGGCCTTATCCTGAAGCCGCTCGCACTGGCTGACCAGTGCTTTCAGCAGTTGCGGCCAGTCCAGCCAAGCCTGGCCGGATGCTTCACGAGTGTTGGAAATCCAGTAGATCAGTTGGGATGAAAGATCGCCGTCGCCGCTGACTTCCGTCACGATGGGCTGCTCACCCTGGACCGTTCGCACAAACTCATCCAGATCAACGCCCTGGCGCTTGAGAAACGGCGCTAACGTGGGAATGGCGTCCAGCAACGCCAGCAGAAAATCTTCGACGGTGATCACCGAGCCTCCGCGCCGGCTCACTTGCTCGCGGGCTAACAATAGAGCGGTCTGGCACTCGGGTGACAGGCAGCCTTGCCAGTCTTCCATGGGGGCTCCTCCTTCCTTGGTGGTGCAGCATCGTCCTGATGCCGTTCAACAGTCTGGAGAGTTTAAAACCTGAGCCGGCCGATCACAACGCCAACCGCGGTGTAAATGGCGTCAGGTCACAGCGTGCAGTCCGCTGTGATCACCAGGTGCCGGTGTTTTCCATGCTGGCCCAGGGTTCTTTCGGTGCCAGGGCATCACCTTTCTGAAGCAATTCCACGGAGATGTTGTCCGGCGTGCGGATAAACGCCATGTAGCCGTCACGGGGCGGGCGATTGATGGTGACACCGTTGGCCTGCAGCTTCTCACACAGACCATAGATATCGTCCACGCGAAACGCCAGGTGGCCAAAATTCCGGCCGCCGTTGTATTCCTCAGGATCCCAGTTGTAGGTCAGCTCGATCATCGGTGCACGGTCCTGGCGGGCCCGGGCTTCATCTTCCGCAGCAGCAAGGAACACCAGAGTAAACCGGCCTTTTTCGCTGTCCTTCCGGCTGATCTCCACCATCCCCAGTAAATCGCAGAAAAAATGCAGGGTGTCGTCCAGATTGCTGACCCGGATCATGGTGTGCAGGTATTGCATGGCTTAATCCCTTCTCAGTTAATGCCTGGAAATTTCTGAAACTGTCACAGTTTACGTTACTCTCACCGAATGAGACCAAACGCAGAAACCGAAACTCTGGCCAGATTCAAGAACCCCGCCGTGCGTCATCTGGCCTGGCTGTGCCAGGCGCCACAGCTGTTGCACACGGACATCGGCTTTTCGCCGGCCCGATGGCTCCCGGGAGATTATATCGAATGCCTGCAACACTGGGATGAGAACCCAGGCGCCATGCCCGATCGCCTGCTGGAAAAACCCGAGCGCCGGCTGGGGCATTACTTCGAGCGATTGTACGAGGTGCTGCTGGTCAACCTGCTAGGCTGGGAAATCCTGCTCAAGAATCAACCTGTCCGCCGGCAGGGGATAACGCTGGGTGAGCTGGACTTTGTTGTCCGCAATACCGCTGATGACATGATTGAGCATCACGAAATTGCCGTAAAATTTTACCTTGGCTACCCGGGCGGACACCGTGACACCGCACTCTGGTACGGGCCGAATGCCAGCGACCGGCTGGACCTCAAAACCGCGCACCTGGTAAATAGCCAGAGCCAACTGACGCAGCGACCCGAAACCCAGAGCCTGTTTGAGTTACTGGATGTACCACCGCCGAACCACCAGCGGATCTTTATGCCGGGGTACCTGTTCTACCCGAGGGATTCTGATTTACCTGCCCCAGAAGGCGTGCCGGAAGACCATCTTCGGGGCAGGTGGATTTACCTGGACTCCCTCAATCCATCGACGCAGGACCCCTCCGAACGTATCGACATTGAACACTGGGTGCCATTGAACAAGCCGCACTGGCTCGGCCCGTGGCATCAGCCTGCGGAGCCCAATCCGTTCGACACCCAAAGTGCTCTTGATCAGGTTCGTTCCGCCGGCGTACCACGCTTGTTTGCTGAACTTACCCAGAATGAAGTGGGAGGCCGCTGGGGAGAGCAGTCCCGGTGGTTTGTCATGCCACGGGGCTGGCCGTTGCCGCATCGGACTCAACCCGATTCCGGCCACTTTCCTTGCTCCGGTAAAGAGCCCGGTCCGCCCGATTGATGGCCGACGTCAGATCATCCCCCAACCGAAACTCGCTGACGCCTGCACTGATGGTAACCTCTATCGGGGCGCCCGCCGGGCTGTACCAGTCGTTCGCTAGCAGTGCCGCACGAATACGTTCGGCGCTCACGAGAGCACCGTCCAGGCCGGTATCCGGCAGAATCGCCAAGAATTCCTCACCCCCCCAACGGGCCAAAAGATCCTGCTTACGCAATTGTTGGCAAATCAGCGCGGCCACGTCTTTGAGAACCCGGTCGCCTGCCTCGTGGCCATGACGGTCATTGATCACTTTGAAGTGATCAAGATCCAGGATCAGGAAGGATAACGGATGCCCGCTGCGCTCTGAACGTGCCAGTTCCTTTTCTGCCAGATAGGTCAAGTGGCGGCGGTTAAACAGATTGGTCAGCGGGTCGGTTGTAGCCAGGCGCTGAAGCTTCCGACTGGTGGCTGTGACATGGGTCAGGTAGTAGAACGAGAGGTAACTGAACATGGCAAAGACCACGCTCAGGTTGAACAGGTACACTCCCAGTAAAGCAGCTGGCGCAATGGGCTGGACCGGGTCGATGAACCACGAGAGCAGGTACAGCCCAACGTAAAACGCCCACAGGGCAAAAAGGGCCGCAACCGCCACACGAATATCGGCGCTGACAAACATGGCAGGTATAAACATCAGTAAGTAATAGTAATGCCCACTCTCCCAACCGACCATGACAATGCCAAGGGCGGTGTGCAGGACGGTCTCTGTCCAGATCAGCCCTATAGCGAGTCGGTTCTGCCGCTTCACCAAGGCTCGGTAGGCAATGACGTACATGGCCACGCTGACCACGTTCACCCAGGCAAGAATCGGCGAACCCAGTGCGTGGAACAAAAAGAAGAAGGCAACGTCAACGGTCACTGCAATCTGGCAGCCGCGCTTGGCCACCTGCCAAAACTGAGGGCGCCGCTCCCGAATGGGTTCGTTGGTTGCAGACGTGGACGCGGCCTGGCTCATAAAGTGGACATTTCCTGCTGCTTTACCCATAGACTAGGCCGAAAATCCGGAAACTGCTCAACGCAAACGTAAAATACTGAAAATCTGTGTAAACCTTCTGCCAATACGCCTTAAACTCAGTCAAGCGGGCGATCGACGATGCCAACTGTCCAATCCGGCAAGTCTGTGGAGAACAGATGCCACTGACGGTTTTCCCAGACCGCCACGCGAACGTAAGGACGATCCAGACTGGAGTTGTCCACCAGATGTAGCTCGTCCGCCAGCCCTACGCACTGGCGAAGATTCAGGAGGGTACGCGGAATCCGGGATTCGATCTTTTTCTCAGGCACATTATGGCCACCGGATTTCACCCGCGACGCCACTCGGGCTTTGTTCAGCGACACCCACTCCAGGTGAAAATAGAACACCTTGATGCGGTAACCCGCCGCCTTGGCAGCGCCGATAAAATCCAGCTTGGAAGGATGGGAAAAGACAGTTTCGAAGCAAAAGGTCTGGCGCTCCTCCAGCAACCGGTAGCGCTCCCGCTCCGCGATCAGCGCCGCTTCGTAGCTGTGTTTTTCCGGAGCGTCCGGCCACAGGCTGCTGGCAATGTTGTCGGCATTGACCAGCGGAACCTTCCGGCGCGCCAGAAAACGCTCGTAAAAGGTGGTCTTGCCCGCTCCGTTGCCGCCGACCAGCAGCCACAGCTCAGGCGGCGTCGTCACGATCGCTCAGCGCCTCAAACTGACCATTTCGGAACTGACCAACCACCCGGGAGCCATCCGGATAGACCGCCTCCAGATACCCAGGCTTGCTGCCCGACGCCTGATATACCGTACGGCCACGGGCAAGGGTGCGAGACAGCTCGCCGCTTTCCCGAGCCTGATCGACCTCAGCCCACACGTCATCGCTGGCGACCGGTTCTGCGATCACCGGCTCGACCTTCACCTGGCGAATGCCCTGCAGAATCGAGATCAGATCCTCGGCACTTACCTCACCGGCCACAACCCGGCCGATTTCCGCCCAATACTCAATCTGCTTGGGCGTGGAACGCCGTTGAACAGCCGCTTCCGCAGCGGCGTGGCGAACCAATGTGTCGTCAAGACGAACGGCCGTGGTCATGGTGGTCTCCTGTTGAGAGTTGGGGCTGTTACAGGTTACCACTGATGTTGCAGGTTACAACAATTGTCTGGAATTCGATCAATCACTATCAAATCGGCCAAGCGTCTGCCGGCCGTTGCTGGCGATACTCTGCCATCGAGATCTTGCCCAGTTGCGGCGTCAGTTTGCAGGTTCTCTCTCCCCAGGGATAACTCTCCTGGCGCCGATGAACCTCAGTCCACCCCTCACCGTCTTTCCAGGCCGCCAAATCCAGGTCACGCCAGTATCTGGGATTGCGCCCGGTTTTCTTGTCATGCTCTGCGGTTACCGGGTCCAGGTGACGGAAAGGCTCCAGTCGAGGGGTGTCGGGCAAGGGTTGCGTCACGTCCATATAGGTCTGCAACAT
>DASSWD010000009.1:0-5551 GCA_035705335.1 Marinobacter sp.
CTGGCGTTCAAACTGGGCCTGGAAGGCAAGCAGATTGGTCAGTTCACCAAGATTTTCCTGGGTCTGGCCAAGCTGTTCGAAGAGTGCGATCTGGCGCTGGTTGAGATCAACCCGCTGGTGATCACCCCGGCCGGTGACCTGCACTGCCTGGACGCCAAGATTGGTGTTGACGGCAACGCGCTGTACCGCCAGAAGAAAATCCACGAGATGCACGATCCCTCACAGGAAGACGCCCGCGAAGCGGAAGCGGCCAAGTGGGAGCTCAACTACGTGGCTCTGGAAGGTAACATCGGCTGCATGGTGAACGGCGCAGGCCTGGCGATGGGCACTATGGACATCATCAAGCTGTCCGGCGGCCAGCCGGCCAACTTCCTGGACGTAGGCGGCGGCGCAACCAAAGAGCGCGTATCCGAAGCGTTCAAGATCATCCTGTCTGACGACAACGTAAAAGCGGTTCTGGTGAACATCTTCGGCGGCATCGTGCGCTGCGACATGATCGCAGAGGGCATCATCGGTGCGGTCAAGGAAGTGGGCGTTAAAGTGCCCGTCGTGGTTCGCCTCGAAGGCAACAATGCCGAACTGGGTACCAAGGTGCTCAAGGACAGTGGCCTGAACATCATCGCCGCCACCAGTCTGGCGGACGCCGCAGAGCAAGTCGTTAAAGCCGCAGGGGGTAAATAATGAGCATCCTGATCAACAAAGACACCAAGGTTATCTGCCAGGGCTTTACCGGCGCACAGGGCACCTTCCACTCTGAGCAGGCGATTGCTTACGGAACCAAGATGGTCGGCGGCGTCAGCCCCGGCAAGGGCGGCACCCAGCACCTTGGCCTGCCGGTGTTCAACACCGTACGCGAAGCGGTGGAAAAGACCGGTGCTCAGGCTACCGTGATTTACGTGCCTGCGCCGTTCTGCAAAGACGCCATCATTGAAGCAGCAGATGCTGGTGTTGAGCTGATTGTGTGCATCACCGAAGGCATCCCGACCATCGACATGCTGTACGCCAAAGAGTACGTCGATCGTAAGGGCGTGCGCATGATTGGACCGAACTGCCCGGGCCTGATCACGCCGGATGAGTGCAAGATCGGTATTATGCCGGGCCATATCCACAAGAAGGGTAAGGTTGGCATTGTATCCCGCTCCGGCACCCTGACCTACGAAGCGGTCAAGCAGACCACTGACTTCGGTTTTGGCCAGTCTACCTGTGTGGGCATCGGTGGCGACCCGATTCCTGGCTCCAACTTCATCGACATTCTGAAGCTGTTGCAGGAAGACCCTGAAACTGAAGCAATTGTGATGATCGGCGAGATCGGCGGTACCGCGGAAGAAGAAGCGGCTGCCTTCATCAAGCAGAACGTCACCAAGCCCGTAGTGTCCTATATTGCCGGTGTGACTGCACCTCCGGGCAAGCGTATGGGCCACGCGGGTGCGATCATCTCTGGCGGGAAAGGCACCGCCGACGAGAAGTTTGCCGCACTGGAAGACGCCGGTGTCAAAACCGTGCGCAGCCTGGCTGACATCGGCAAGGCTCTGAAGGAAGTGACTGGCTGGTAAGCCGCTCACCGTACTTTTAGGTATGCTGAGCAAAACCCCCGGGTTCGCAAGAACACCGGGGGTTTTTCGTTTGGGCCCGGGTTTTCGCGGGCTTTGCTTAACGCCAGCGGGTGTAAAGACTATAATGCCCGGTCATCCCGCGTTTCTGGTTACCCTCGGGCGAGCCAGATAACGCTTTCAGCAGACATAAGGAGTTCGTGCTTTGAGTTCTGTCGATTCCCAGCAAAGGGTTTTGTCCGGTATGCGACCGACCGGCAAGCTTCACCTCGGCCACTATCACGGTGTGCTGAAAAACTGGGTAAAACTCCAGCATGAGTACGAGTGTTTTTTCTTTGTTGCCGACTGGCATGCGCTCACCACCAACTACGACGATCCTTCGGGCATTGAGCAAAGCGTCTGGGATATGGTGATCGACTGGCTGGCTGCCGGGGTGAATCCCGGTTCCTCCACTCTGTTTATCCAGTCCCAGGTGCCGGAACATGCCGAATTGCACCTGCTGCTGTCGATGATTACCCCGCTGGGCTGGCTTGAGCGCATTCCCACCTACAAGGACCAGCAGGAAAAGCTGCGGGAAAAAGACCTGGCCACCTATGGCTTCCTGGGATACCCGCTGCTGCAGACGGCGGACATTCTTATGTACCGTGCCGGTAAGGTACCGGTGGGGGCGGACCAGGTCTCCCACGTGGAAATCACCCGGGAAATTGCCCGCCGCTTTAATCATTTGTACGGCCGTGAACCAGGGTATGAAGAACAGGCAGAGGGCGCCATCGTCAAGATGGGCAAGAAAAACGCCAAGCTCTATCGCACGTTAAAGAAACGCTATCAGGAAGAAGGGGATATGGAAGCCCTGGAAACTGCCCGCGCCCTGCTGAAAGAGCAGCAGAATATTTCCCTCGGGGACCGTGAGCGCCTGTATGGTTACATTGAAGGCGGCGGCAAAGTAATCCTGCCTGAACCGCAGCCCCTGCTAACCCCGGAATCCAAGATGCCGGGGCTGGACGGGCAGAAGATGTCCAAGTCCTACAACAATACCATCGGCCTTCGAGAGGACCCGGACAGCGTGTCGCAGAAAGTTCGCACCATGCAGACGGACCCACAGCGCGTGCGTCGCACCGACCCGGGTGAGCCGGAGAAGTGCCCGGTGTGGGGGCTGCACAAGGTATACTCGGACGAAAAAACCTGTGAATGGGTTCAACAGGGTTGCCGCAGCGCCGGGATTGGCTGCCTGGACTGCAAGAAGCCGCTGATTGACGCCATTGTCGAAGAGCAGCGCCCCTTGCACGAGCGGGCCCGGGAATACGAAAGCAACCCGGACCTGGTGCATTCCATTCTTCAGGAAGGGCGTGAACAGGCCCGCGATGCCGCGCGCGACACCCTGGATGAAGTGCGGGCCGCCATGGGGCTGAGTTATCGCTAGGCGGCACACTTGCAGACGGCCTTCACGCCACAGGAGCGACCATGACCGATCAACCGGAAGCGCCCGATACCGCCCGGGAGCAGCATTACCCTGAACAGGTGCCGCTGGCGCTGGTTTCAGGTAAACCGGTCGTCGATTTGCCCAAAGACCTGTATATTCCGCCCGATGCCCTTGCAGTGTTTCTGGAAGCGTTCGAGGGCCCGCTGGACCTCCTGCTGTACCTGATTCGCCGCCAGAATATGAACATTCTGGATATCGACGTCAGCGAGATTACCCGTCAGTACATGGACTACATCGGGGCGATCGAAGTCATGCGTTTTGAGCTGGCGGCGGAGTACCTGGTGATGGCCGCTACCCTGGCGGAAATCAAATCCCGGATGTTGCTGCCCCGGCAGGAATCCGAAGATGACGACGAGCTCGACCCGCGGGCCGAACTCATCCGCCGCCTGCAGCAGTACGAACGCTTCAAGAAAGCGGCAGAAGACATGGACGAACTGCCCAGAATGGAAAGGGACACCTTTGCCGGCTCCGCGGCGCTGCCAAAATTGCCGTCGGCCCAGCCCCACCCGGATGTGGATATGCGGGAATTGCTGCTGGCGTTGCAGGGCGTGCTGCGCCGGGCAGACCTGTTCACCAGTCATCACGTCGAACGTGAGCGGCTATCCACCCGGGAGCGGATGTCACACATTCTGTCGGTGTTGCAGGGCGATCACTTTGTCACCTTTGAGAGCCTGTTTACGCCGGAGGAAGGGCGCCTCGGGGTGGTGGTCAGCTTTCTGGCCACATTGGAACTGGTGAAAGAACAGCTGATAGAAGTGGTCCAGGCGGAAGTGCTGGGTCCGATCCACTTACGGGCCAGAGCGGTGAGTTGATACGAATGACAGAAGGTGCACCATCATGAACGAAGAGCATTTGGCCCGCCTTCAGGCCATTGCTGAAGCCGCCCTGCTGGCGGCCGGCAAACCCTTGTCTCTGGAGCAGCTTCGGGAGCTGTTCAACGAGGACGAGCGACCGGCCCGGCAGGTGATGGAGCACGTGATGGTGTTACTCGAGCAGGCCTGCGAGGGCCGTGGTTTTGAGTTGCGCCGGGTGGCCAGTGGCTACCGCTTGCAGGTGCGTGAAGAATTCGCGCCCTGGGTGGGCCGGCTGTTCGAGGACAAGCCCCAGCGTTACTCCCGGGCCCTGCTGGAAACGCTTTCGCTGATCGCCTACCGGCAACCCATCACCCGCGGGGAAATTGAGGATATTCGTGGTGTTACGGTAAGCAGCAATATCATTCGGACGCTGCTTGAACGAGAGTGGGTGCGAGTGGTTGGCCATCGGGATGTCCCCGGTCGTCCAGCGATGTATGCCACCACCCGACAGTTTCTTGATTACTTCAACCTGACCGGCCTGGACGAACTGCCACCGTTGTCAGAGGTTCGCGACCTTGAAGAAATCGGTCGTGAAATTGAAAAGAACATGCAGGGCGAAATTGAGTTTGAAGCCGGCCAGTTGTCGGATGACGACCCGGAAGAGCCGCGTAACGACAGCCCTGAAGCCGGTCAGGACCAGACGCTTCACTGAAAGGAAATATCGAATGGCGGCACAACGCCCCGAACAGAAACATGCCCGAAAACCTGCCGGTGAGCCCACGCGCCAGCCGGCCCGTGACCGCAAGGCCGTTACCCGGCCCAAGCGACCGGTGGGTGACAAAGCCCTGTCCGGCGGCCCTGAGCGTATCCAGAAGCTGTTGGCCCGCGCCGGACTGGGTTCCCGCCGGGAAATTGAAGGTTGGATCGACGCCGGCCGGTTACTGGTGAATGGCCAGACCCCGGAGCCCGGCCAGAAAGTGACCGCCGAAGACCGGTTCGAACTGGACGGCAAGACTCTGGATGTCAGCTCCGCCGCTCAACTGGTTCGCCGGGTAATCATCTACAACAAGCCGGAAGGGGAAGTAACCTCCCGCAAAGACCCGGAAGGCCGGCCCACGGTGTTTGACCGGTTGCCGCGGCTGAGAGAACAGCGCTGGATCTCCATTGGCCGCCTCGACATCAACACCACCGGTCTGGTGCTGTTCACCACCGATGGCGAACTGGCCAACCGCCTGATGCACCCCTCCAACGAGATCGACCGTGAATACGCGGTTCGGGTTTTTGGGGAAGTGGACGACGCCATGATTCAGCGGCTTTCTGAGGGCGTGTTGCTGGACGACGGCATGGCCAAGTTCTCAGATATTGCGCCTGCCGGTGGTAGTGGTATCAACCGTTGGTTCCATGTGACCCTGCTGGAAGGCCGCAATCGGGAAGTGCGCCGTTTGTGGGAATCCCAGGGCGTGCGGGTGAGCCGGCTTAAGCGGGTTCGGTACGGCCCGATCTTTCTGCCAAGTCGATTGTCTCTGGGAAAATGGGAAGAGCTTGATCAGAAGGCCGTTGACACCCTGAGTGCGGTGGTGGGCCTACAGCCGGTTGCGATCCCCCAGAAGACACCGGATGAGCGGGCCGCTCAGGAACGCAAGCGCCGCAAGAGTCCCGGCAAAGCCAGTGGTGCCCGAAAGGGCAGTTGGGATGTGGCAGACAAACGGCCGCCGTCGACTCGACAG
>DASSWD010000010.1:0-10250 GCA_035705335.1 Marinobacter sp.
TGGGCACGGCCAGCGGCATCGTCGTTAGAAGCAACGGGTTCGGCTTCGCCATAGCCCACAGCGGTGACCCGGTCCGGGTCAACGCCCAGAGGGCCGGTCAGACGGCTTGCCACGGACTCCGCCCGGCGCTGGGACAGGAACTGGTTGTAGTCCGCCTCGCCTATGCTGTCGGTGTGCCCCGCGATTTCCACGGTGGTTTCCGGGTACTCGTCCATGAAGTCGGCAACCCGACGGATTTCCTCGTCGTAGGTGGCATCAATCACCGAACTGTTGGTCGGGAACTGAACCCGCAGTTCGATGGTTTCCACGGTTTCCGTGATGCCTTCACAGCCGGTCGCGTCTACCATGGCGCCGGCGGTGGTGTTCGGACACTGGTCCTTGCTGTTCACCACGCCATCGTTGTCGCTGTCGAGCTCACAGCCACGGCTGTCCACCTGGGCGCCGGCCGGGGTGCCGGGGCACTGGTCGCGGTTGTCAGGCACGCCGTCGTTGTCGGAGTCCATCGGGGCCGGCGCAGGCGCGGGCTCCGGTGCCGGCTTGGGTGAAGACACGGTGCGGGTGAAGGCCCAGCTCAGGCCCAGAGACGCCATGGCGTCGAAGGTGCTGTCGTCGATGCCATGGAACTCTCGCAGGTCAGCGCGCAGGGAAATCATGTCGCTGACGTTGTAACGGAAGCCCACGCCCAGGTTAACCCGGGTTTCATCCTGATCGGCACCCGCGGTGTCAGGATTCAGCGGCGTGCCGCCGAAATCGGCATGGCCGGCACCCAGAGACACATACGGGTTCCAGGCGGCGTCCGGGCCAGCGAAGTAATAGGTACCGTCCAGGCGGATCTCTTCGAATTCGGAGTCACCCGGCGTGTATTTACGGTCTGCATCGGCACGGGAGTAAACCGCTTCTACCGCCCAGTTAGGCAGGAAACGATACTCCACACCCACACCGAAGGTGCCGGTCTCACTCAGGTCCCGCTTGTCGTCGAACAACTGGTAGCCGGCAAACGGGTTCAGGTAAACGGTTTCCTCGCGGTCGGCGAGAACGGGGGTTGCCATTGCGGTTGTAAGGGCGGCCAGAGCGACCGGGCGCATGATTTTCATGCAGAACCTCCTATTTTGTATGTTCTGTCCTGAACGGGAAAGCACTCTCACACGGTGCTTTATAAAAAAGATAGTTGCTCAGAACGGTTTCGTCGTCCCCGAGCACCCATTTAAGGCCTCAAGACGGGGCCAGTAAGCCGAAAAACCTTTGAGATGGGTAGATGCGAGCACGTCCGCAATTGTACGGAGTGGGCCTGCCAACCAGATGATTACCGCTTTGTGAAGTACAGGTGGGCGCTCTTCTTGCTGAAGTTTAATGTGTCGCCCTGATCAAAGCGGACCTCAAACGCGCTTTCGTCCTCGGAAATCACCTGCCCTGGACCGAACACCGAGTGTGTCAGGCGGGGGGTATGCCAGATCGGACCGTCTGTGGCGGGTTCAGGCGAAGCCTGGGTGCCCTCAAGCTCGACGCCTTCCCGCGCGGCGTAACGCTGCACGACGTTGGTGATGGGGTGAGACAGCGCTATGGCTTGACCGTTGTCGATGGCTGACTGGCCGGCGTCCAGTGCTTGCCCAAGGTCATCCGACAGCCCGAAACACAGCTCGCTGACAAACCGGCTGGGCCCGGCATCACCGTCCAGATGGGGGCGGGTGCTGGCGGGCCGGGTAACCAGGTGCAGGGCGTTCCGAACCCGGGTCATGGCCACATACAGCAGCCGGCGCTCGCTCTCCAGCAGGGCCAGGGCATCATCCCCCGGCCGGGGGCTGTAGGGCAGGTACTTTTCCTGCAGGCCGGGAACAATCACCGTGGGCCATTCCAACCCCTTGGTGCGGTGAATGGTCGACAGCAGTACACCGTGTTCACTGCCGCCGGCCTGCTGCTTCAGGTGTCTGAGATGATCCAGCGCGCCGCTGGCGCCCACCTCCAGGCCTTTCAGGTAATCACGGAACCCCTGCACTGTGCCGATACGCTCCTCGGCAGCATCGTGGGTCAGCGCCAGGCTGCGAATGCCCTCATACAGCTCGGTGTGCTCCGCGTAGATCCGGATCAGCCCCGCCACCGGGCCGGTGTAACCTTCAAGCTGCGCCAACACCTCGCCGAGTTTGCGCAACTTCCGCCCGGCCATCGGCGCCAGGGCATCAAAGTCCATCGCCAGCAACCGCTCGTGCCACCGCTGCGTGAAGCCCGCCAGAAACTGCGCCAGACGCTCCAGTTCCGGTTCTTTCAGGCCGACATGGGGAAAACGCAGCAGGCGCTGCGCCACCGCCAGGCGATCCGCCGCCGGCAGGTTGGCCAGCCGCCCGGACACCACCATCAACAGCGCGGTGACCGCCTCCACCTCCCGGCTGAACAGCGCACCCTTGCCGGCATCAATCCGGTAGGGAATCTGCTTCGCCAACAGCTTAAGCTCAATCGCCACACTCTGGCTCCAGACCCGGAACAGAATCGCCGTGGCGGCATTCTCTTCGGCCGACTGCGCCCCGAGGATCGCCAATACCTGCTCCCCGTCGTCTTCTGACCGGTGCAACGCCACCGAGGTGGCCGGCGTGGTAGGGTGGGCATGGCACAACACATCCTTGCGCCCGGCGTTGTGGGTGATCAGGTGATTGGCCAGCAGTGCCACCCGGTGGCCGTAGCGAAAACTGAAACTCAGCGTCTGCTCCAGCGGCGCATCAAACTCCTCACTGAACCGGCGCAAAATGAACGCCGGCTGGGCGCCCCGGAACTCATAAATGGTCTGGTCCGGATCCCCCACCACCGTCACCCGCGCCCGGTCACCGGCGACGTATTTCAGCAGAAGGTGCTGAATCTCATTGGTGTCCTGGTACTCATCCACCAGCAACAGATCCATCTTGTTACCCACCAGCCGCTGCAACGGCGGGTTCTGGTGAATCGCCATCACCGGCTCATACAGCATATCCGCGTAACTGATCCGCCCCTGGCCCTTGCGCCACTGCTCGAAACTGTGGAACAGATCCACCAGATACCGATGCCTGTCGGAATACCCCAGCTCCTCAAACACCACCTCCGCCGGCAACAGGCCGCACTTCACCCGGTCAATAAACCCGGTGGCGGTCTCCACATACTCTTTCTTGTTGCGCCGGATCTCATCCGCCAGATCCTCCGGCGCCAGCCGCCGGATCAGCAACCAGGTCTGAAAACCGATCTCCTGCTCGGTCAGAATCGATTCCGAAAACCCCGGCAGATACCCTTCACGGACAAACCGCTTGTAAAGCCGAAAGCCCATCGAGTGGTAGGTCCGAATCTCCGGCGTTGCCAACCCCGATCCCTCGCATACCTGCTGCACCTTGCGTTCAAAATCTACCCGGGCGCTGCGATTGAACATCAGCACCAGCATCCGCTGCGGATCGTGTCCCTGCTCCAGCAGGTAACGGATGCGCCACGCCAGCGTCGACGTCTTGCCGCTGCCCGCCACGGCGGTGATCACCGAATGCTCATAGCCGGCGGTGACAATCGCCCGCTGCTCGTCGGTCAGGTAATCCGGCAGGAAATCGAGGGAATGGGGTTGGGTATCTGAGGGCATGGCCGCTATTGTAATGGCCAACTGGCAGCGGGAGTAGGGCTGCCGCATAATGAGCCTCGCCACCTTGAACGCCGATTATAGGCCGAAGCCTTCTCAAAGGTCTGCTGCGAGGGCTGGAATACCCCTTCCAAAACTGTGCGGAGCCATGGATGGCGGAGCCCAAGCGTCACAGGGATGTGCCGCAAGGAGCGTGTTTTGGAAGGGGTATTCCAGCGCTCACCTGCACCGAAGCTCATTGAAGTTAACTGGCAAGCTAAAGGACAACAAAATGACCGATGAAAATGCACTGAATGTGCTCGGCGAACCCCTGGAACCCTGCGGCAGCGACCCCAAAACCGGCTTCTACCGCGACGGCTGCTGCAACACCGGCCCCGATGACCTCGGCAACCACACCGTCTGCGCCATCGTCACCGAAGACTTCCTCGACTACTCCCGCGCCGCCGGCAACGACCTCTCCACGCCAAGACCCGAATACAGCTTCCCCGGCCTCAAGCCCGGCGACAGCTGGTGCCTCTGCGCCGGCCGCTGGCAGCAGGCCTTCGATGCCGGCTGCGCCCCCCGAGTCAAACTGCGCGCCACGCACCAACGGGCCCTCAAGGCCTGCGACCTCAACGACCTCAAACGCCACGCCGCCGACCTCAGCTAAATGCCCGGCCCAACACCCGATCAAAACGCATCGGCCTGGCCACGCTGGCAGCAACAACTGGAACGCCTGGGCGAGCGGCGCCTGGTCCTGGTCGAAGGCGATCCCGCACAAGCCCGCCTGCGGGCGTTCGAGTTGGTGAGCCTGATTGTCCGGGACAAGGGCCTCTGGGTGGGCGATCCCCATAATGCGGCAGACGCTGGTCTCGCTCACAGTCGTGCCAGAGATTACCGCCAATGGCTGGGCCGCGAGCTTTCAGTGCTGGTCTGGGACGGCCATTACGGCAACCCGCCTGACGCCTTTGCCGCCCTGGCGGGCACCCTCAAAGCGGGGGGATTGCTGATCTGGCTGATGCCGCCTCTGGATCAGTGGCACCAGCACCCCGACCCGGATTACGCCCGTACCGGCCTGGACGGCACGCAACACCATCCCTTCGCCGCACGCCAGGCCCGTATTCTGGCCGAAACATCCGAAGTCATCCGCCTCCCGGCCGCCCAGTCTGGCTGGCCGGCACTGCCGGCGTTGCCGGAAGCCAATGCGCCATTCCGGATCGCAACAACCGACGAACAAAGCGCACTGATCGCCGCCCTGGTCAAGTTTGCCCTCGGCCGTCGGCGCCGCCCGCTGGTGATCACCGCCGACCGTGGGCGGGGCAAATCGGCGGCGCTGGGCATGGCCGCGGCACAAAGCCTGCTGGCCGGTCGACAGCGAGTGATCGTTACCGCCCCGGCGCCGGACAGCGTCGACACCCTGTTCCAGCACGCCCGGGCCACACTCGGGACAGGTCTGGCACGGCAGGAAGGCCACGAACTCATCACTACCAGCGGCGCCCGTCTGAGTTATCTACCGATCACCGAACTGCTGAGCCAGCGGCCGGAAGCCGAGGTCGTGTTGGTAGATGAAGCCGCCGCGCTGCCGCCCCAAAGCCTGCGGGAAGTGTTGCTCGGCTGGCCCCGGGTGGCGTTCGCCACTACCGTGCATGGTTACGAGGGCAGTGGTCGCGGTTTTGATCTGCGCTTCCGGGCCGTGTTGGATCGGGAAACGCCCCACTGGCGGGCGGAACGCCTGGAACAGCCGATCCGCTGGCGGCAGAACGATCCTCTGGAAGGGTTGCTGGCCCGACTGTTGCTGCTGGATGCCCAAGCCCTCGGCACCGAGCCCGAGCCGCCGGGCGCGGTCACCATCAAGCTTTGGCATCCGGCCCAGGCCTCGGAGGCGGAACTGGCCGACGCCTTTGGCCTGTTGGTAAACGCCCACTATCGCACCAGCCCCTCGGACCTGAGGCAGTGGCTGGACGACCCTACAGCTGTTACCTGGCGCGCGCAACTGGCCGGCGTCACCGTGGGCGTGCTCTGGGCTTCAGAGGAAGGTGGCCTGCCCGACCCGCTGGCGCAGGCGGTAACCGAGGGTAAACGCCGGATACGGGGCCATCTGCTGGCCCAGTCCCTGGCCAGTCACGGCGGCTTTCCCGACGCCGCCCGTCTGAGCCTGTTGCGAGTCGTGCGCATTGCCGTGGCTGAGCCTGTCCGGCACCGGGGCATTGGCCGCAAACTGGTGGCTGCGGCACAGAGTTACGGGGCGGGCACGGGTATTGACGCCCTCGGCACCAGTTTTGGCGGCGAGACCGGCCTGTTACGCTTCTGGCAGCGCAGTGGTCTGGCGGTGGTCCGACTGGGCCTGAACCGGGAAACCAGCACGGGTGAATACCCTGTGCAGATGCTGTGCGGGCTGTCGGCGGCGGGCAAGCAACTGGCGCAGGGGCTTCGCCGCCGGCTCAGCCGTCACTGGCCGGTGCTGGCGCCAAGGCAGTGGGCTGCACTTCCGGCGCCCTTGCTGCTGGCGCTGCGGGCCGACCTGCCAGCGCTGACCGAGCTGGATGCGGATGACCGCCGCGACCTGACCAGCTTTGCCGGGGGTCACCGGGGCTTTGACCTGACACTGCCGGTGTTGCAGGCACTGGAGTCCTGCTCTGGTATGGCCCAGCAACTGGCGGAACACCGGGATGCCGCCTTGTGGGCCGGGGCAGTCAGCCAGGGCTGGTCCTGGCTATCCCTGCAGCAGTCCGGGCTTTGCGCCGGCAGGGCAGAGGGCGAGAACCGCCTGAGGGCCCTGGTGGGTGATCTGCTGGCCAACCATCCCGAGTTGTGACTCGCTCCCTTTTCTTTGCCGCCACGGCACCTGAGAATGCCGGTTCACTCCAAAATAGAGAGCACAGGCGATGGCCAGGGATAAAGGCAGACACCACGCGGGAATGGCCGTTGTATGGATGGCTTTACTGTTACTGGTTGGCTGCGCCAGTATCGGGAATGGCAGCCATGCGGCCGGCGATTCCATCAATCCCGTCGCGCTGATGGCTGCCGTGCAGGCCAATGCAGACCGGGATGTGCTCAATCTGCTGACCCGGGGCGTGGACCCGGATCAACAGACCGTCACCGGCCAGACCCCGCTGATGGTCGCCGCCGCCAACGGTAATCGCCGGATTGTGCGGCTGTTGCTGGCCGCAGGTGCCCAGGTGAATGCTCAGGATGCTGCGGGTTACACGCCGGTGATTCATGCCGCGGAGCAGGGGCATTTGACGGTGGTCAGGGCGCTACTGGCGGCGGGCGCCAATGTGAACGTCAACCAGGACGGGGAATCCCTGTTGATGAAAGTGGTGGGCAGTGGCGACCTGCTGACCGCCGAAGTGCTGCTGGCCGCCGGCGCCGACGTGCGCTACCGGGCGCCGGATGGGCGCACTGCCCTGAGCGTGGCCCAGGCCAGCCGCAATCCCGATCTGGAAATGCTGCTGGTGCAGGCCGGCGCGGCCCGCTAGTCCAACTGCATGGGGTCGGTCTGGTCGTCCCAGAGCGGCTCGAAATGGGCCAGCACCTCGGCCACTGGCACCTCCGCTACCGATCCATGCTGCCATCCCGGCGCGTTGTCTTTTTCAATCAGCCGGGCCCGGATGCCCTCGGCTAGGTCCGGGCGGCGGGTGCACGCCAGAGCCATCGCCAGTTCCATCCGGAACACATCTTTCAGGGACATCTGCTGGCCCTTGCGCAGCTGGTGCCATACCAGGCAGGCGGTCATCGGGCAGCCACCGCGCAGGGCGTCGATGCAGGCCTGCCACCAGGGGTCGTCGCTGTCTGAGGCCAGCAACCGGTCAACGATGACAGGCAGCTCATCCCCCGCCATGATCCGGGCGATGTCCTGTTCGTGGCGTTCGAGATGCCCCGGACCCAGAGCCCGGTAGTCCACCGCATCCAGCTGATGCAGCAGGCGAAACACCCGGTTGTCGTCGGCGGCCGGGTCGCCGGTCCAGCGTTCGCCCTGCAGCCGTGCCAGCAGTTCGTCGAACTGATCCTTCGCAATAACCATGTCCGCCAGGCCTACGCGGATGGCATCCGCCACGTTCAGGCGGGCGCCGGTCAGGCCCATGAACAGCCCAAGCCGGCCGGGCAGGCGGTTCAGAAACCAACTGGCGCCCACGTCCGGGAACAGGCCGATGCTGATTTCAGGCATCGCCAGGGTGACATCCGGGCTGACCACCCGGTAGCGGCAGGCGGCCATCAGCCCCAGGCCGCCACCCATGATGATGCCATGGCCCAGGCCAATGACCGGTTTCGGGAACCGGTGAATCTGATAGTCCAGTTGATACTCACGGGTGAAAAATCGCGCCGGGGCCTGTTGATCGCCCAGGCCGGTCATGGCGTCGTAGAGGGTGCGGATATTGCCGCCGGCGCAGAACGCCCGGTCACCGGCGCCGCGCAGCACCACCAGGTTGATGGCGGGGTCGTCAGCCCAGGCGTTCAGTGCGGCCTGGGCCTGCTCGATCATGGCCTCGGTCAGGGCGTTCAGTGACGAGGGGGCATTGAGCGTCAGCAGGCCAAGCCGGCCTTCCCTGCAGGTGAGTTCCTGAGCCTCAACGGCCATGGGCGGTGTCTCCGTTATCCGGGCGCGGTTCGTTCATGAATGGGTGTCAGGCCGTTTGGCCGTCGCCATCGTATGTTATCAGGTTCGTGCTGTGCCGCTGATCCCATGGGGCGCCGGCGAAAAAGGGGCCAATGTTGCACAAGGCCAGTTGATTCCGGGCATTTGTGCGGAACAGGGAGTGTGCTATAACAAAATCATTCTTCCAACCCGGCGCGGTACTGGTCGGTGTACAAAACGTTAAAACGATGAGAGGTTGAAGGCAATGATTCTTAAACAAAGTGCAGTGCTGGGTATGATTCTGTCGGGCGCCCTGATGGCGGGCCCGGCCGTGGCTGGTGACGCGGCAGCGGGCAAGGCCAAAGCAGCAGTTTGCGCGGCCTGTCACGGTCAGAATGGCATCTCCCAGATTCCCACATACCCGAATCTGGCCGGCCAGAAAGAACAGTATCTGGTTTCAGCCCTCAATGCCTACAAGAACGGCCAGCGGCAGGGCGGTCAGGCCACCATCATGCAGGGCCAGGCATCAGGCCTGAGTGAGGCGGACATCGCCAATCTCGCCGCCTACTTCTCCAGCCTGCCGGCCGACGGCGGTCAGTAAGCCGGTTTGAACCGGAGTGGTGCGGCTTTAGGCCGCACCACGTACAATCCGGTAACAGGGTTTGTAGGCCGCTCCGGGCAGTTTCATCCGGTCTTGGGCAATGAACTCTTCCAGCATGGCTTCGAGAGGTTGGATCAGGGTCGGATCACCGGTGATCTCGAAGGGGCCGTGTTCCTGAATCTGGCGAATGCCATTCGCTTTGACATTACCCGCCACAATGCCACTGAAGGCCTTGCGCAGATTGGCGGCCACCAGGTGCGCCGGCTGGTCACGGTGCAACTCCAGTGCCCGCATGCTGTCGTGATCGGGTTCGAACGGCAGTTGGAACACCGGGTCGATTTTCAGCATCCAGTTGAAGTAGTAGGCGTCCTGCATGGCGCGGCGGAAGGTTTCCACGTCTTTCATGCCCTGTTTCATGGTCTGCGCTACCCGCACCGGGTCATCGATAATGATCTCGTACTTGGCCGCGGCTTCGTCGCCCAGGGCATTACGGATGAACTGGTCGATCATCTCGAAGTATTCGGCGTTTTCCGGTCGGCCGGTGAACACCACCGGGAACGGCAGATCCTGATTGTCCGGATGCAGCAGGATGCCCAGCAGGTACAGGATTTCCTCTGCGGTACCGACGCCGCCGGGGAACACGATCACACCATGGCCGCAGCGCACGAAGGCCTCCAGGCGCTTTTCAATGTCCGGCATGATCACCAGCTCATTGACGATCGGGTTCGGGGCTTCGGCGCCGATGATGCCGGGTTCAGTGATGCCGATGTAACGGCCGTTCTTCACCCGTTGCTTGGCATGGCCGATGGTGGCGCCCTTCATCGGGCCTTTCATGGCGCCGGGGCCACAGCCGGTACAGATGCTCAGGCCGCGCAGACCCAACTGGTGGCCGACATCTTTGCTGTACTGGTATTCCTCATGGCTGATGGAGTGGCCGCCCCAGCAAACCACCAGGTCTGGCTGGCGGCCTGACTGCAGCACCCGGGCGTTGCGCAGAATATGGAAGACCTGGTTGGTAAGGTCTTCGGGGTTGTCCGGCCGGAAACCTGCCACGGTATTGGGCAGGGAATGGCTGTACACGATGTCCCGGAGCACTGAGAACAGGTGTTCGCGAATGGCCCGCAGCATTTCACCGTCTACGAACGCGTGGCCAGGGGCGTTGATAAGCTCCAGTTTCAGGCCTCGGGGCTGGGGCACCAGGCGCACATCAAAGTCGGCATGGGCTTCCATCAACTCTTTGCAGTCGTCGGTTTCCACGCCGGTGTTCAGGACCGCCAGAGCGCACTGGCGGAACAGTCGGTACAGACCACCTTCGCTCCTGTCCTTGAGCCGGTTGACCTCGTGGTTGGAAAGAATTTCGAGGCTGCCCTCCGGGGAAACCAGGGCGTTTACAGTGGGTTCTGTCATCAAGGGTGGCTCTCCTGAACCTGATCGGATTTCAATGGGTTTGCCGGGGTTAATCAACTGTTTCGGCAGTAACCGATTTTGAACGAGCGTTATGACGGCGTACACTAAGG
>DASSWD010000011.1:0-2750 GCA_035705335.1 Marinobacter sp.
CAACGATGTCTCTGAGCCGGGCATCGGATTCAACAGCGACCGTAACGCCGTCACCGTATTCTGGCCCGGCGGTCAGCAGAGTATCGGGCCGGACAGCAAACAGGCCATCGCCGAACGCCTGTTGGCGTTGGTGGCCCAACATCAGACACAGGATTAACCGTTCATGACCAGGCGCACATTCCAGGTACGCATACTCGATGACCGCATCGGGACCGCCATTCCGTTTCCTGAATACGCTACCGCCGGCTCTGCTGGCCTGGACCTGCGGGCCTGCCTGCCCGAGCCGCTGACCCTGAAGCCGGGCGACACGCAACTGATACCCACCGGCCTGTCGGTGCACATCGCCGATCCTTCGCTGGCGGGCATGATCCTGCCGCGCAGCGGGCTGGGCCATAAACACGGGATTGTGCTCGGCAACCTGGTGGGTCTGATCGATTCGGACTACCAGGGCGAGCTGATGGTGTCCTGCTGGAACCGCGGGCAGCAACCCTTCACCATCGAGGTCGGCGAGCGCATTGCGCAACTGGTGCTGGTGCCGGTGGTGCAGGCGGATTTTGAGGTGGTGACGGAGTTTGATGCCAGTGACCGGGGTGAAGGTGGTTTCGGTTCCACCGGAAGTCATTGATTGTTTTGGGTTGACGGGCGGCGGACCCGACGGCCGGGGGCTATACTTGGCGGATATCGGTTCGTCCGGGACAGAAAAACAACGCGGGATGCACTATGAAATTTGGTAAGCAGAAAGCCAAAGACGCCCCGGCTGAGAACGCGCCGGCGGAAAACCCCGACAAGAAGGCTGGCAAGAACAATAAGGCCAATAAAGACGCCAAAGCCGGAAAAGGCTTCAAGCGGCTTAGCTCTGTCGCGATCAATCAGACTCTGGTCGTCATTCTCTCGGGCGTGTTGGCAACCGCCCTGGTGTATTTTCTGGCGGTTACACCGGCGGCCAATCAGCAGGCCCGCCAGGCCAGGGTGCTCGAAGCGGATACGGCCCAGCAGCGGTTCAACCAGTATCTCAGCGGCCTGCAGGCGCAAGTCGCCGCGGTGGCCAACCAACGCTACATTTCCGACGCTCTCTCGGACCAGGGGCCTTCCGCTGAGCTGGCCTCTATCGTGCAATCGGCGCTGCCCGGTGCCAGCCAGGTCTATCTGTTCGGCTACGGTAACGTGCCCAGAACCGCTGACAGCAGCGGCCTTCTGGGGTTCGCGGGGCTTGAGTTGGCCCGCCGGGCTGAAAACGGGCAATCACTGCTGCCGGACGCGTTCCCGAGGGACAATACCTGGTACCTTCAGTTCGCGGCCCCGATTCGTCACCCGGTCAGTAATGCGGTGGTCGGCAGCGTGCTGGCGGTTTATGACGCGAGCTTGGTACGGCCGCTATTGACGGTTTCGAACCAGGCGCTGTCAGGCCAGCTGTCGCTGGTCCAGACGGCCTCGGGCACCGAACGCACCGTCATCAGCGCAGGTACCGGTAGCGGGCCGGCGGAGAGCCGCACGCTGCTCAATCCGGACTGGTCCATCGTGTATCAATCGGCCCGTTCGCCTGAGCCTGCCCTGAGCCTGATTCTCCTGGGCCTGTTCATCGGTGTGCCGGCGCTGGCAGCCGCCATTGTGGTGTGGCTTCTGTTAGGTAACGCCCAGCGCAGCATTCGCCAGGACGTCACCGGCCTGATCCAGTGGGCCCACAAAGCCTTCAGCGGCGAGCGAGTCAAACCACCGGCGTTTCGTTGGGACCTGGTCGGTTCTACCGGCGAAGTCCTGTCACGGCTGGCTCAGGTGGTCGAGCGACGCGTCGCCAAGGCGGGCGAGAATGCCCGCCCGAAAGCCGCGCCGGCAATGACCGCCGGCAAAAAAGGCAAGGGTGAGGAACCCCTGTTCCAGGATAAGAAACTGCCGGACATCGACATGCTTGACGGTGACGAAGATGTGCTTGGTTTTGGCGGCTCTCCACTGTTTGACGAGGACATTCCGGAGGTTGAGGAAACCACGCTGCCGTCGGTCTCCGTGGCAGCGGAAATTTTCAGGGCCTACGACATTCGCGGCATTGTCGGTGAAACCCTGTCGGCGGAGGTGGTGGAAGTGATTGGCCGGGCAATTGGCTCAGAAGCGGTCAGTCGCGATCAGTCCGCCCTGTGTATCGGCTACGACGGTCGCCACTCCAGCCCTGATCTGGCCGATGCACTGGCCCGTGGCGTCATGGCCGCCGGCTGCGACGTGATCCACATCGGCGCCGTGCCCACCCCGGTGCTCTACTTCGCGACCTACCAGCTGCAAACCGGCTCGGGCGTGATGGTTACCGGCAGCCATAACCCGGCCAACTACAATGGCCTGAAGATCATGCTGGGCGGTGAAACCCTGTCTGGTGAAGCCATCCAGAAACTCTATCAGCGCATTCAGACCGGCGATTTCACCTCCGGTCAGGGTGCACAATCCCGGGAAGACGTGCGCCGAGCCTACCTCGACCGGATCATCGGTGACATTGCCGTCGCCGCGCCGCTGAAAGTGGTGGTCGACGCCGGTAACGGCATCGCCGGGGAGCTTGGCCCCATGTTGATCGAAGAACTGGGCTGTGAAGTGACACCGCTGTACTGCGACGTGGATGGTGATTTTCCGAATCATCACCCGGACCCGGGCAAGCCCGCCAATCTCAAAGACCTGATCGCCAAAGTGAAGGAAACCGGTGCTGATCTGGGCGTTGCCTTCGATGGCGACGGTGACCGCCTGGGTGTGGTGACCAACACCGGCAAGATTAT
>DASSWD010000012.1:0-2397 GCA_035705335.1 Marinobacter sp.
CGGCGGTTTCTCATCGGCCCGGTGACGGGGTACACTATCCATCCGATGTAAACACCGTGACCCGTTACCATGCCTTCAACCCAGGCCATTCTCGAAAAAGCCAGCCAGCACTGCCAGCAGCGCGGTGAGCGGCTTACGCCCAAGCGCAGCCGCATCCTCGAGCTGCTACTGGCAGCCGATGGCCCCAAATCAGCCTACGACCTGATCAGCGATCACGATCGCGCCTATGGCGAAAGCCCGGCCGCCATGTCGGTCTATCGGATGCTGAATTTCCTGGTCGATGCCGGCCTCGCCCATCGTCTGGCCACCACCAACCAGTTTATGGCCTGCGCGCACATTGCCTGCGACCACGCGCACCGGGTACCGCAATTGCTCATCTGCGATCAGTGCCACCACGTTGAAGAAATTGGCCTGGGCTCCGACCTGATGAGCGAGTTGCAACACAGCGCCGACGCCAGTGGTTTCCGCATCGGCTCCACACCGCTCGAAATACACGGCCTGTGCAAACGCTGCCATCATTGAAACACAGCTCAGGCAGACTGAGACCCAGCGTTCAACTTGCAGTAAACCCGAATTCCGACTATTGATAATGCAAGGATGGCTTTGCGAAGCCTGATCAGGAAACGCTGCCCTTCGTTTGTGGCGACTGTTCTAACTGGAGTATCACCATTAAACGCCTACCCCCGCTCAACAGTCTGAAGAGTTTTGAATCGGCCGCGCGCCTCGGCAGTTTTCAAAAAGCCAGTCAGGAACTGTTCGTGACACCCTCTGCGGTCAGTCATCAGATCAAATCACTGGAAGAATTTCTGGAGGTGGAGCTGTTTATTCGCCAGACCCGGCGGATCGAACTAACCTCAGCGGGGAAGGACTATCTGCGCACCGTTCAGAAAGCCCTGTCAGACATTGAGCGCGCCACCCAGCGCCTGGTCTCGGCCCATGGCACTGGCGAACTGAACCTCTCTGTCGCACCCGCCTTTCTGCATCGCTGGCTGCTGCCCCGCATCAGCCGGTTTTACGACACCCACCCCAACATAGAGCTGGAATTGTCGGCCTCGACTGGCCTGATCGATTTCGCGCACAGCGATACCGACATGGCGGTCTATTTTGGTGATGGTCAGTGGGATGACGTTGAATGCAGTTTCCTGAAGCGTTCAGCGCTGATTCCGGTCTGCAAGCCCAGCCTGTTGAACGACAAGCCGATCCACGTGCCCGAGGACATCACCCGCCACACCCTGCTGCACGTCAGCAAACGCCCGGATGAATGGCGCGCCTGGTTCGAAGCAGCCGGTACCGAATACCGGGAAACGCGCAAGGGCATGTTTCTGTCGAGCGGTTTGCTCACAGCTCAGGCTGCTGCACGGGGCCTCGGCGTTGCCCTCTCGGACATTAGTTTGATCAGCGAGGAAATCCAATCCGGCGAGCTGGTCGCCCCGCTGGATATCCCGCTGGAACTGTCAAAATCCTTTTATCTGGTGTACCGGAAAAACCGGCCACTGACCCCGGCTATGAAAGCCTTTCAGGAGTGGATTATGGCTGAGATGGCGGTTGATGCACTGAACCCTGGGGCTACGGAATAGCTCACCTAGCTACGTCGACCACCAAATGAGTGCCAGTTGCCGGTCATGTCGTTCCGGGGAAGTCCGCAGTATGGATCGGTCCGACGCCTCGGCTGCGGCCTAGGCTCCATGGACGGATTTACGCCGACCCCGGAACGGCATGACCGGTGACTGGCACGGACTCGTGACTCCGCAGTAAAGTCAGGGAGAATTGGCAACGAAGCGTCAATGCCCCACAGAAAACACAATCTCACCATCGCGCACTTCAGCCGCAATGGCATCGCCGCTGCCGAAATCACCGCGTAATAGCGATTGCGCCAGGCTGTTTTCCAGCTCCCGTTGAATCACCCGTTTGAGCGGACGAGCGCCGTACACCGGGTCGTAACCGGCGGCACAAATCTTGTCCATGGCCTCTTCGGTCAGGTGCAGTTTCATGCCCTGCTCGGTCAGACGTTCCCGCAATGCCGCCAGTTGGATATCGGCAATTCCGCGCATCTGGTTGCGTTGTAGTGGGTGGAACACCACCACCTCGTCGACCCGGTTAATGAACTCTGGCCGGAAATGCTGGCCGACCACGTCCATCACCGATGACTTCATGGCTTCGTAGTTCTCTTCACCGGCCAACGTCTGAATGATGTCGCTGCCCAGATTTGAAGTCATCACAATAACGGTATTGCGGAAATCCACGGTGCGGCCATGGCCATCGGTCAGTCGACCATCGTCCAGTACTTGCAGCAGGATGTTGAACACATCACCGTGGGCTTTCTCCACTTCGTCGAGCAGAATCACCGAGTAGGGCCGGCGACGCACGGCCTCGGTCAGGAAACCGCCTTCCTCATAA
>DASSWD010000013.1:0-2093 GCA_035705335.1 Marinobacter sp.
GCAGGCTGGCCGGCCAGCGTCTGGACCCACGCCGCCGGCACCGGTGCGATAGGCTGCCTGATTCTGGGAGTGATGGCACGGGTCAGCCTGGGGCACACCGGCCGGCCACTGGTTCTGCCCGGCGGCATGGTGCTGGCGTTCGTGGCCATTCAGCTTGCAGCGCTGACCCGGGTTCTGACGGCTCTGGGCTCCCTGCCCTGGCACCCGGGCATTGGTACCAGTGCCGTGCTCTGGATGGCAGCTTTTACCCTGTTTCTGTGGCGATACGCCGGTATCCTGTCACAGCCCCGGGCCGACGGCCGTGAGGGCTGAAAATCCGCAATCATCCACTAAAGGTCAATAGCCGATGGAGGAACAGGCGTTAAAGTAGCGGGACATCATTTTGCAACAGAGACACAGGCAACATGTACCCTGATCACTTTGACAAAGACGACCTGATCCGCTGCGGTCACGGCGAACTGTTCCCCGGCGCCATGCGCCTGCCCATCGACGAAATGCTGATGGTTGACCGCATCACCCACATCGGCGCTGACGACGGCGCCTACGGTAAAGGCAGCCTGGTCGCGGAGCTGGATATCAACCCGGATCTCTGGTTTTTCAAAGTGCACTTTGACGGCGACCCGGTGATGCCGGGCTGTCTGGGGCTGGATGCCATGTGGCAACTGGTCGGTTTCTTCCTGGCCTGGAGCGGTGGCGAGGGTAAAGGTCGCGCCCTGGGCGCGGGCGAGGTGAAGTTTTTCGGGCAAGTTCTGCCGAACAACAAGAAAGTCACCTATTATCTGGATATCAAGCGGCTGATTCGCCGCAAGCTGACCATGGCCATCGCCGATGCCCGAATGGAAGTCGACGGTCGGGAGATCTACACCGCCCGCGACCTCCGGGTTGGCCTGTTCACATCGACTGATGACTTTTAGGAGTTAGCACAATGCGTCGCGTTGTAGTTACCGGCATGGGAATTATCTCCAGCCTTGGAACCAATCAGAAAGAAGTAGCCCAGTCCCTGCGGGAATCCCGCTCCGGCATTGCCTTCAGCGAGGAAGCCCGGGACAACGGCCTGCGCAGCCACGTGGCCGGCAAGATCGACCTGAACCTGTCAGAACTTATTGACCGCAAGATCTGGCGCTTCATGAGCCCGGCAGCCGGCTACTGCTATCTGGCTGCGAAAGAGGCCATCGCGCAGGCAGGCATTACCGACGAACAGTTGCGTGCCAACACCACCGGCGCCGTGTTCGGAACTGGCGGCGCTTCCACCGTTGAACTGCTGGATGCCATCGACACCCACCGTGACAAGGGCCTGCGCCGCGTTGGCCCGTACCGGGTGCCCCGCACCATGGGCAGCGCCATTAATGCGTCGATCACTACGGCATTCGGCATCACCGGCATCAACTACGGCATCACCTCCGCCTGCGCCACCAGTGCTCACTGCATCGGCCACGCGGCGGACCAGATTGCTCTCGGCCGCCAGGACGTGATGCTGGCCGGTGGCGGCGAAGATATCCACTGGACACTGAGCCTGATGTTCGACGCCATGGGCGCGCTGTCCACCAAGTACAACGACACGCCGGAGTTGGCCTCCCGCACGTACGATGCAGACCGGGATGGCTTCGTAATCTCCGGCGGCGGCGGCGCTTTGCTGCTGGAGTCCCTGGAGCACGCCGAAGCCCGTGGCGCCACCATCCTGGCAGAACTGGTCGGCTTCGGTGCAACCTCTGACGGCGCCGACATGGTCGCGCCGAGCGGCGAGGGCGCCATTCGCTGCATGAAGCAGGCAATGGCCAACATTGATGGCGAGATCAATTACGTCAACACCCACGGCACCAGCACGCCGGCGGGTGACGTAACCGAGCTGAAAGCCATGAAAGAAACCTTTGGCGACAAGATTCCGCCATTGAGCTCAACCAAACCCCTGTGCGGCCATGCCCTCGGCGCCGCTGGCGTACACGAAGCTATCTACTCGCTGATCATGCAGCGGGAGAATTTCATTGCGCCGTCCGCCAACATCCAGAATCTGGACGAAGGCGCGGTTGGTTATCCAATTGTGCGGGAGCGCATGGACAACCAGAAGCTGGATCTGGTCATGAGCAACAGCTTCG
>DASSWD010000014.1:0-5607 GCA_035705335.1 Marinobacter sp.
TGTCTCACATTGAAAGTGGCCATCTGACCCTGAACCCGGAACCCTTTGTACTTCAGGCCTTGCTACAAGACGTGGAACGGCTGTTCCAGCCCAGAGCGGAAGCGGTCGGCACGCGTCTGGCCGTACACTACGATGGCAACCCCGAAGACACCTTCATGGGCGACGCCACCCGTTTACGCCAGGTGCTGATCAATCTCGTCAACAATGCGGTCAAATTCACGCCCAATGGCGACATTACCCTGGGCGTCCACAAAGCTCAGCAGACCGACAGCACCGTGGAGTTACAGTTCTCGGTATCAGATACCGGCCCGGGCATTCCCCAAGCCGATCAACACCGGATTTTTGAAAGTTTTGAACAGCTGGACAACTCTCCGACCCGGGTGCATGGGGGCTCGGGGCTCGGCCTGGCGATCTGCCGGCAAATCATTCGCGCCATGGGATCGGATTTCACCCTGGTCAGTGAGCCCGGCCAAGGTTCAACCTTCGCCTTTAGCATTCAGCTGCCCGCGCTGTTGTCCGAGGGGAACGACGAGCCACTTACAAATGCCCGCAGTGTGTCCCATGCCCTGGTCATCGACGACAACGAAGTAAACCGGAAAGTGCTGGAGAATCTTCTGCAACGACTCGGTATCCGCGTCGTGTACACCGCTGGTTCGGCCCGCCGCGGCCTGGCTTTGTTGGAGAACCTGCAACCGGACCTGGTGTTCGTGGATTTGCACATGCCCGGCATGGACGGCATGGGTTTCCTGGCGACTGCGCGCACAGAGTTTGCAGAACGCGGCCGAGCCATGCCATTCACTGTCGCCTGTACCGCCGATGTCGGCGATCAACAGAAACGGGCGTGTCTAGCCGCAGGGTTTGATGCCCACCTCGGCAAGCCGGTCAGCGTGGCGGCAGTGAAAAAGCTGGTGCGGTCGCTGGGGTTGTCCCTGCCCGATAGCCCAGACCGCATTGAAAGTGACGGTGCCGCTCAACCCGAGTTCGTCACGCGGTCCGTTCTGAACATCGACGCGCTGAAACGCAGTTTTCTCGGCAACGAAGATCTCCTGCAGGAGTTTCTTGGGCTGCTCAAGGAAAACCTGCCCACGCACATTGAACGCATTGATGAGGCTCTGGGGCTGGGCAATATCACCGCGCATTATGACGCTGCCCACTCTATCAAAGGCCTGGTCGGCTATTTTGAAGATCCCCAACTGATGACGCTGGTCACCGACCTCGAAACAGCCATGAAACGGGGCGACATTGACACCGCCAAGGCGCGCTTCGCACCCGTGCGGCAATTGCTGGATACTTTACTCAAAGATATTCGCGCGCTACTTAAGAAGCTTTCCTGAGGGTCAAGCACGATCCGTCGGTGGCATCACGACCTTCCGATTGGCCTCAGTTGCGAGCAGAGTGTGCCGTGACGGTGATATGAAACTCAGCGGTAGACCCGCCATCATGGAACACCAGGCGGTCCGCCAGTCGCTGGACCAGGCGAATTCCGCGCCCATGGGGTGCGTGGGCGGGCAGATCGCCAGCCCTTGGCATCAGGGCCTCGCCATCCGGCCCGACACCAAATCCTGAGCCACTGTCGCTGACGGCAACCCGCAGCGATTGGTAATCGCCCATGCGATCCAGATGGGCACGCACGAAAACTCCGCCCTCTTTGAGTCGGCGCAACCGGCTGCGACGCTCTTTGAAGTATTGATCGAAGCCATCGGGCGACTGCTTCAGGCTGGAATCCAGGCCGAGGACACCGTGATCAATCGCGTTATTGATCAGTTCTGTCACACAGACATGGGCACGGTCTGCGTCTTCGCCCATCAAACCCACATGGGAGAGCATGCCGTTGACCGTCGGCGCCAGTTCCGCCTCGCTGAGCACGTCACCGCGCACACCGATCGCAAAATACCAGCCACCTGATGAGCGCTCTTCGTGGCCGCCCTCCGGCACGCCGTCCAGTCCCGGCTCGTCCATTTCGGGCCTGAGTGGATGAATCACGGGCATGATGTTTTCAAGGGGCAGTACCAGAAGGGTGCGGTCGTCCCGGCCGTCGCCGCCCCCAGTGAAGCGGTCCAGTGTCCGGTCCAGTTCCAGCAGAATATCGTCGTCCCTCTCTTTTGAGACCAGCAGAGCTTCCAGCCCACGGGAGCCGAACATGGCGCCGTCCGCGGATTCGGCCTCCACCACACCGTCGGTGCAGGCAACCAGGGTGTACTCAGCGCGATGGGCATGGCTTTGAATCCGGACATCGAAATCGTCATCGGCCAGCACCCCCAGAGGCGGGTGGCGCGCCGGAAACTGCTTGATGATGGTGCGCTCGGTGTTGTCAATCAGGTAGGCCGCCGGGCTACCGCCGTTCCAGATTTCCAGACGGTGGGTGTGGGGTTCGACCATGATCAGCGTTGCCGCCACAAAACGGCCCCGGGGCAGGCTTTCCCGCAGGCGGGTATTCAATTCGCGGACAATCGTTTCCAGCGAGTAGCCATCCCGGGCGAGGCGAGTGAAGGTTTCCACCGCCGGCATCAGGGTGATGGCCGCAGGCAGGCCGTGGCCCGTGGCGTCGGCGATCATGCTGTAGTAGCGCTGGGCCGGGCTTCGGGTGGAAATAATCATGTCACCGCTGAAATCACCGGCCGGGCTGATGATGTATCGGGCGCTGGTGTCGTTTTCCTCGCTTTGGTAGAGAATCCGGTCCAGCAGCTCCCGGGCCAGGTCGTTGTCCGCGTTAATACGATTGAAGTAATTCACCAGGCTGTCGTTGGTGGTTTCCAGTTCCCGCTGCAGGCTGGCAATGCGCTGGGAGGCCCGGACGTTGGCCCTCAAGAGCGGGAAGCTGACCGGCTTGGTCAGGTAATAGTCTGCGCCCACGTCCAGCCCCAGAACCTGCGAGCGTTCCTCCGCATTGGCGCTGATCAGGATGATCGGCACCCAGCGCTCCAGGCGGGCTTTGAGGGCCTGGCTCAGCGTCAGACCATCCATGACCGGCATGGTCACGTCGATGATGAACAGGTCAAAGGCTCTGTCGCGTTCAAACAGCAAGAGGGCTTCCTGCCCGTTCTCCGCCATCGCTACCGTATGGCCCTCCTGGCGCAGAAACGATGCCAGTAGCACTCTGGTTGTGGGGTCGTCGTCCACTACCAGAATGTGTAGGGCCTGTTCTGGTGCTTGCGAGTCCACACCGGCGGGCATATCAGTCCTCGATGGTGAACATGCGGTCAAAGTGGGCAACATCCAGTATTTCACGCACCACACCCCGGGCGTGGCGAATCGTCACCGTTTGCTGATGTTCCTTGGCTCGGTCATTCAGCACCAGCAAAATGCCGAGCGCCGCGCTATCCAGATACTCAAGGCCGGCGAAGTCGAGCACGATATTGCTCACCTCCGGCTTTTCCAACACCCGGGTCTGCTCCTCTTTGAACACCGAGTACTGGCTGAAATCAAACCGCCCTCGGAGAGTCAACAGGGCCGTGCCGTCATCAACGGTGTAGGAAAGGCTGAAATCGGAGTTCATAAGTCGTACCTTTTAAAAGAGTCGATGTACCTTAGACCGACGACACCTCCCCGGACGGCTCTGTCGAAAATGCCGTGCGCAGGGCTACTCAACCATTCGATAGCGCCGACCTGCTCGCCTCATTCAGCCGTTCAATGAAGTGGCAAAAGGTCCGATTAGCGGACTCTATCACCCGCGCCTGGGCCTCGATAGAAGCAAACTGCGAATCCAGGCACGCCCGAAACCCGGCCCAGCGCTGCCCCAGATCGGCAGGCCTGGCCTGAAAAAATCGCAACGGAAGGTTCGGATTAGCAGCGCTGACCCTGCGTTCGATCAGCACACTGCCCAGTTGCCCGCCCGCGATCACATACAGCTGCCCGGCCAAAGCAGCCTCCGGCGACACAAGCGAACCGTCGCAAGGCCGCACCTCAAAAGGTGACACATGGGGCAGAGGCCAGGCCAACTCGGCCAGATCGACTTCAAGTGCTTGCCGGCGTGGAAAATAATAGCACGACAGCGATGCCACTGCCGGGTGCGCAGCCTGCTCTTCGAGCAGTTGTTCGATGGCGCTCTCTGCCGGCGCCCAGGCGTGATAGAGGCAGAACAGGCTCCGGCCATAGGCCAACTCAGTGAGCTCCGGCTGCATGAGAACCGCAAGGGCAGTTTGCGAATCCAACTGATGGTGGGCTTCTGCCGTCTCACCGCGCAGGCGCTCGGATAAACGAACAGGATGGGCGGTAAGGTCAGGCTGCTGCATACAGGTCTCCCGGTGACGGTTCCGACATTGGTCGCCTTGCGCCTTCGCTCATGAGCAAGCTATCGTCGTCGGCTTTTCCGATGTGTTCGAATTGTTTACCCATCGTACCTGACGTGAGGTGACCTGATGAATCCGACCATTGAATTGCTGAAATCCCACCGTTCCATCCGAAAGTTCACCGACCAGAAAATTCCGGATGAGCTGTTTGCCTCACTGATCGAAGCCGGCCAGTGCGCGGCGACATCCAACCACGTGCAGGCCTACAGCATCATCCACGTGGTGAATCCTGACAACCGCGCCGCGATTGCCGAGCTGGCCGGCGGGCAGGTGTGGATAAAAGAGTGCTCACACTTCCTGATGTTCTGTGCCGACATGAAACGTTCCACCGAAGCCGCCGAGCGCGCTGGCGCAGATGTGATCCGCGGCATGACCGAGCAACTGCTGGTGGCCAGCGTGGACGTTGCCCTGATGGCCCAGACCGTGGTGGTGGCGGCCGAATCCGAGGGGTTGGGCATCTGCTACATCGGCGGCATCCGCAACGATCCGCAGCAAGTCAGTGAGCTGCTGGGCCTGCCCGAGCACGTGTACCCGGTGTTCGGCCTGTGCCTGGGCTACCCGGACCAGAACCCGGAGGTAAAACCCCGCCTGCCCCTGGCCACCATTCTGAAAACCGACCGGTACGACGACAGCCAGGACACACAGCAGGTGGCCGCCTTTGACGCCACCATGCACGAGTACTATCAGACCCGCACCAGTGGCACCAAGGACACCAACTGGTCGAAGGAGCTGCGCCCGCTGTTCACCAGCAAGCTGCGCGCCCACATGAAAGATTTCCTGAACCGCCGGGGCTTCGGGGTTAAATAAACCCCTAGCCACGTAGCGAATCAGGCGTCCTCAAGGATGAGGACCACCAGCTCCTTCGGGCCATGGGCCCCGTACGCCAGAATCTGCTCGATGTCCGCCGTTTTCGACGGCCCGGACACCAACAGCGCGTTGGTGGGCATGCTGTCCGCCCAGCGCTGCTTCTGCATCACCGTAAACAGGTTGTCCTCAATCTCACTGGCCTTCAGCAGGGCAATGTGCAACGGCGGCAGCAGACTCATCAGCCGGGGCTCGTGGCGGTCCGGCCATAGAATCAGCGATCCTGTGGCGGCGATTGCCCCAAGGGTGCCGGTGACACTGGCGTCCACATTCCAGAACAGGTCTTCCTTCCATTCCTCGATGGGTCGATCGTAAGCCAACAATTGCTGCTTGCCGCCGGCTGCCTGCCAATGCTGCGCCAGCTGTTGCCCATGAGCCGTGCCCGGGGCGTGTAGCAAGGTGTTCAGGCCGCGGGTGTCCAGCAACTCCTGAACCTTGGCCGGCCAGTTGTCGG
>DASSWD010000015.1:0-2636 GCA_035705335.1 Marinobacter sp.
TGCTCTTTCATCCACTTGAATACCAGGCCGGCCAGATACCAGGAGTAAGTGGCGGGCGTGTTGTACATGGATTCGTTATCCGCGATGACCTGATAATTCATCATGGTGGGCGTTTCCGGGCGGGCTTTGCCCAGCAGGTCCTTGCGGATGATCACCACCACCAGGCCGGAGGGCCCGATGTTTTTCTGGGCACCGGCGTAGATCAGGCCGAACTTTGATATGTCCACCGGGCGCGACAGCATGGTGGAGGACATATCCGCCACCAGCGGCACGTTGCCGCTCTCTGGTATGAAATCGAATTCCAGACCACCGATGGTTTCGTTGGGCGTGTAATGCAGGTAGGCCGCATCGGGGCTAGTGTTCCAGGACGCCTGATCCGGGATGGTCGAGAAACCGCTGGCTTCAGAGCTGGCCACCACATTCACCTGGCCGTAGCGCTTTGCCTCAGCAATCGCCTTCTTGGACCAGATGCCGGTGTTGACGTAGTCGGCAACGCCCTTGTCACCCAGCAGGTTCAGGGGAATGGTGGAAAACTGGCTGGACGCCCCACCCTGCATGAACAGCACGGCATAATCTTCAGAGATGCCGGCCAGGTCCCGCAAATCCTGCTCGGCGGTCTGGGCAATGGCCACGAAGTCATCGCTGCGATGGCTCATTTCCATCACCGACATGCCGGTGCCACGCCAGTCGAGCATTTCGCTCTGGGCCTGTTTCAGCACGGCTTCCGGCAGTGTGGCCGGACCGGCGCAGAAGTTAAACGCCCTGCTCATTCTTCGGTTTCCTCACCTTCAACAACGTCGTCGTCATCCGACTCAGCAATACGCTCCACACCCACCAGGCGCTCATCTTCCTGGGCCAGGCGAATCAGCCTCACACCCTGGGTGTTTCGGCTCAGCACCGACACCTCATCGGTGCGGGTGCGCACCAGTGTGCCCTTGTCGGAAATCAGCATCATCTCGTCGCCCTCAAACAGCTGCAAGGCGGTCACCAGATTACCGTTTCGTTCGGAGCACTGCATGGCAATCACGCCCTGACTGCCGCGGCTGTAGGCCGGGAATTCGTCAATGGCGGTTCGCTTGCCGTAACCGTGCTCACTGGCGGTGAGAATCACGCCACCGTCCTGCGGGATGATCAGCGACACCACGTGATGACCTTCCGGCATCCGGATGCCGCGAACGCCGCGGGCGGTCCGGCTCATCGGGCGCACCTGCTCTTCCTGGAAACGCACGGCCTTGCCGGCAGTGGAGAACAGCATCACTTCCGCGCTGCCGTCAGTGATCGCGGCACCGATCAGAGTGTCACCTTCGTCCAGATTCAGCGCGATCAAACCACTGCTGCGTGGGCGGGAGAAGTTAGGCAGCGGGGTCTTCTTGACCACACCGGCGGACGTTGCCATCAGCACAAACTGGTTTTCCGGGTAGTCCCGCACCGGCAGGAAGGTGGTGATACGCTCACCCTCGTCCAGCGGCAGGATGTTCACCATCGGCCGCCCGCGACTGCCACGGCTACCACGGGGGATCTCGAAAACCCTCAGCCAGTACACCTTGCCCCGGTTGGAGAAGCACAGAATGGTGTCGTGGGAATTGGCCACCAGCAGCTTTTCAATAAAGTCTTCATCTTTCATTGAGGTAGCGGCCTTACCACGGCCACCCCGGCGCTGGGCCTGGTAGTCTTCCACCGCCTGGGTCTTGGCGTAACCGCTGTGGGAAATGGTCACCACCAGGTCTTCTTCGTCGATCAGGTCGGCGATGGTCAGGTCGCGGCGGGAGCTTGTGATCTCGGTGCGGCGCGCGTCGCCGTACTGGGTCACAATCTCAGTGAGTTCGTCACGGATCACCTGAAGCAGGCGTTCCGGGTCGCCCAGGATGTCCAGCAGGTCGGCGATCTTCTCCAGAATCTCCTTGTATTCGGTCTGGAGTTTTTCGGTCTCAAGGCCGGTCAGGCGGTGCAGGCGCAGATCGAGAATGGCCTGGGCCTGTTCCGGAGACAGATGGTACAGGCCACCACGCAGGCCGTAGTATTCCGGCAGATCATCCGGGCGGCAGGCGTCTTCGCCCGCGCGCTCCAGCATGGCCAGCACATCGCCCGGTGACCAGCCCTGGTCCATCAGCTTTTCTTTCGCTTCCGCGGCAGACGGTGATTTCTTGATCAGATCAATGATCGCATCAATGTTCGCCAGGGCAACGGTCAGGCCCTCCAGAATGTGGCCCCGCTCCCGCGCTTTGCGCAGTTCGAAAATGGTGCGGCGGGTCACCACCTCACGGCGATGGCGCACGAAGGCGTCCAGCATTTCCTTGAGGTTCAGGGTTCGCGGTTCGCCATTAATCAGCGCCACCATGTTGATGCCGAACACATTCTCAAGCTGGGTCTGGGCGAACAGGTTGTTGATCACCACCTCGGCGTTCTCGCCGCGGCGCAGTTCGATCACCACCCGAATGCCTTCCTTGTTGGATTCGTCCCGCAGCTCGGAGATGCCTTCCAGACGTTTCTCTTTCACCAGCTCGGCGATTTTCTCAATCAGCCGCGCCTTGTTCAGCTGGTACGGCAGCTCGGTGATGATGATGGCTTCGCGGCCAGTTTTCTTGTCGACTTCGATTTCATGCCGGGCGCGGATGTAAATGCGACCACGGCCGGTG
>DASSWD010000016.1:0-3916 GCA_035705335.1 Marinobacter sp.
TGTCGTCCCCGTGCTCCAGATGCTCCATCAGCGCGCTCCGCTGTCTGCAGGTGCAGGCTGACGACTTATGGCGCCCAGCACGTCCTGCTGGGCGCTGACGGAAAGGTCCAGCACTTCCCGGGCCTGGGCAACGTAGTAGGCTAGCTGCTCGTCGTGGCGTTGCCCAGCCTGATCCAGCGCTTTCTGCACATCGGCCAGGCTCTGGCAGATCTGAGAATGTGCCCCGCTGAACTGCTCCAGCGCGGTTTTGAAGGCATCGCTGAGAGCACCAACCTCCTGGCTGCTGCCCGTTATCTCATCGCTCAGACCAGACAGCCGCTGGCTTTGCTCGGTCAGAAGCGCCTGGAATTGGTCCGTAGCGTTCGCCAGGGTATCGGTGGTGCGCGCTATCAGGGCATCGACGGCCTGATGCTGCTGTTCGGCGCGGCCGCTATGGGCCTCAAGGGCGCCCTCCAGCGCATCGAACAGCCGTTGTCGCTCGGCCAGCAGGGCGTTGTCCTGCTCGCTCAGGCGTTTGCGCTCGGCTTGCAGTTCATGGACCACTGCGCCGGTCTCGTCTTTCAGGGTATTGAGCGCGGCGGTGGTCTGCTCATTCAGTCGCGTCATGGCGGCGGAGACCACAGGCTGCACCTGCTCGGCGGCCTGGGCCGTGGTGCGCTCAACCACCTGCTCCAGGGCATTCACAACCGAGCGAGACAGCGCCTCGAACTGAGCCGACGTGGTCTGTTGAAACGTCTGCTGGAAGCGTTCGTGGGTGTCGTGGAACCGCTGCTGGAAGGCTTGCTGGTTGTCCAGAAGTGAGCGTTCAAGCTGCTGCCCGAGCCGGTTCAGGTTGTCGCTGGTGCTGGCCAGGGCCTGGGTCATGTCCGGCAGGGCGCGGCTCTGGATATCCAGAGCCTCAAACGCGCGCTGGCGCTGGTACTGGGCAGACAGTGGGTGTAGCACCGTGCGCACCAGCTGATCGATTAGGCGGGAAACCCGCACCCGGTCGCGCCGGCACAGGGTCGCGGCCAGCCCCAACATGGCAGACGCCGCCACACCGGCGATCGAAGTGCCAAACGCCAGGCTCAGCCCGGCAATGGGTGCCGCCAGGGCATCGCGAATGGCGGCCAGGTCAGTGCTGCCGTCCAGCGCGGAGGCGGCACCGCTAAGGGTGACGATCATGCCGGCAAAGGTACCCAGCAGGCCAAGCATCACAAGTAACCCGGTCAGATAGGGCGAGAGCGTGGGCGCCGGCAGCCCTGCCGGTTGGCCATCCAGGCGTTTGTGAAGGGCGTGGTAGAGCGACGGCGGCAGGTCGGCCAGCCAGCTGTCGGCCTGCTCTGCCGACTCAGGCACCTTATCCAATGCTTCTGCAAACCGGCGCGTACCGCGGCGGAAGCGCACCAGTTCGGCCATGCCAACACCGAACACCAGAGCAATCAGCCCGGTGAAGGCCAGTGCCAGGTGATCGGAGCCCACAAAGCCGGCGCCAATCCAGGCAATCACGGCGGCGCCCAGGGCAGCGGGTAACACAATTGTGAGAGCGTTCATCACGCGGGGTTGTCCTTCTGGTTACAGGCTTCCAGCAAGCCCAGCACGGGTTCCAGGCGCAGATCCAGCTCCGCCCGCAGCAGGGATTGGGCCTGGGTGCATACCTGATGCAGGGAAGTCGCTGGGAGTTCACTGTTGGTTCCGGCCGGTTCAAACAGGCGGTTTATCTGCTGCTCCACCGCGCGGGTGACCTGGCCGAAGCCCTGGCTGGCGTAAGCGGCCATGGTGTGGTCAAACACCGCGTCCAGGGCCGCCAGCCGTGCCAGGTTGCCGCCGGCTGCCGTCATGGCTTTGCGCACCCGGTCCCGCAGCTGGTTGGCGGTGGCGGCTACCTTACGGTGTAGTAAAAGCCAGCGGTTGATTAGCACATCTGCATCCAGCTCGGTTTCCGGCTCGCTGGCTTCGGCCGCCGGGGAGTTGGGGTACTGGCGGATTTTTTCGTGCAGGGCACGGCGGGCGACAATCATATCGTTGACAAGGTTGTCGATGGGCGTCGCGGCACAGTGGCTATTGTCCCCACGTCTGGCCAGCGCGGTATCCAGCGCCATGGTGTCGGCCAGCCCGAACAGGCGGCCCAGGCGCTCACCCAGGCACGGCAACGCGCCGGCGGGCTTGGTGCCATCCAGTGCGGCGAGTTGATTCAGTAACGAATGTGATGACGGCCGGGATTCGACCGAGGGGTTGGCCATAGGCGTCCGTTCACCCTGCTGTACAAGCGTTCCATAGAGTCTAAGCTGCGGAGCGCCTGTGTGGCTGGCAGGGCTCCGTATAGGGCCGCCATTCTACTGCCTATGCGTTGGTATTGGTAATGACCCTGCCGTCATCCGCTGTACTGGTGTATTGGCGCCAGGCGGCCAGGAAAATCAGCAGGCCGGTCACCGCCGTTGCGGCGCCCACATAGCCGGTAGACGACCAGCCGAAACCGGCGGTGATCGCCATGCCGGCCAGCCAGGGGCCCAGAGCGTTGGCGGTGTTGAAGGCCGCGTGGTGGGACGCTGCGGCCAGATTCTGGGCGCCGTCGGCCACGTCCATCAGGTGGGTTTGCAGCGCCGGCCCCAGGGCGCCCATCAACGCCACCAGAAAACTGGCGAGCAGGATGGTCGGCAGGGCACCGGTGGTCGACGGGAACGCCAGCAACACGCAGGCGCTGAAGAGCAGAATCACACCCACGGCGCGGAACCCGAGCCGATCAAACAGCCAGCCACCGAACAGGTTGCCGATAAAGCCGCCCAGGCCAAACACCGCCAGGGCAATGGGAATCCAGAACGGCTCCACCCCGGTCACTTCCAGCAGCGTGGGCGCCAGATAGCTGAACACCGCGAACATCCCGGCAAAGCCGATGGCGCCAATGCCCAGGCCATACCAGATGGCAGGGCGGCCAAAGGCCCGCAACTCGCCCAGCGGGCTGTGGCGCTGCTCGTCCGGGTCGGCGGGCAGCACCAGCAGCACCATGGTCAGCGTGGCCAGGGCCACCAGGCCGACAAAGGCAAACACATAACGCCAGTCCATGGACTGGCCCGCCCAGGCGGCCAGCGGGTTGCCAATCAACAGCGCCAGCGTCAGCCCCATCATCACCCGGCTGACTGCTTTGGCCCGCTGATGTGCCGGCACCAATGACGCCGCCACCAGAGCCGCCACGCCGAAATAGGTGCCATGGGGCAGGCCAGCAATAAAGCGGAACGCCAACAGGGTGCTGTAGTCACTGGCCAGAGCGCTGGCCAGGTTGCCCAGGGCGTAAAACGCCATCAGCCCGATCAGCAGTTGCTTGCGGAAAAACCGCGCGCCGAACACCGCCAACACCGGCGCACCCACCACCACACCCAGCGCATAGGCGCTGATCACATGGCCAACCTGGGGTTCGGTAACGCCCAGATCCTGCGCCACGTTCGGCATCAGCCCCATGATTGCAAATTCGCCGGTGCCGATGGCGAAGCCGCCGAGCGCCAGGGCGAATTCGATCAGCATGACGCGGGCGCGGGAGAACGAGGTGGCAGTCAAAGCAACTCCTTGGCGGTGAATGAAATGGTAAATTCTGGCGGCTCTGCCCGGCCTGCGCCATAGGCAATTATTAGGATAGAAACGATAACTTTGACCCACGGCAAGCCCGTACTCATGCTCGCTTGTATTTTTGCCGCCAGCGTCAACTATAGGTAACAGGCAACCACCGATTTTGAGGAGCATCATGGACTTCAAGGACTACTACGCGGTCCTCGGAGTGAGTGAATCCGCCTCGCCCGAGGACATCAAGAAGGCGTACCGCAAGCTGGCGCGCAAGTACCATCCGGACGTGTCGAAGGAAGAAAACGCCATCGACCGGTTCAAGGATGTGGGCGAAGCCTACGAGGTGCTGAAAGACCCGGAGAAGCGTGCGGAGTACGACCAG
>DASSWD010000017.1:0-2896 GCA_035705335.1 Marinobacter sp.
GAAGGGACGAGCGGCCCTGGTCACTGGAGCCGCCACACAGTTGCAGCATGGCATTGACGGCGGTCGGGTCGGAGTTGGCCAGCTGCACGCCCATCGCGCCCGGAATGCGGCGCACCGGCTGCACCCGGAGTTCGTGCCGGCGCTGATGCTCGAGCCCCCGGAAGCGGATGATCAGCTCGGCCGGCATGCCGGCCACAAACAGGCGATCAAGCTTGCCGGAGGTTTCGCCGGAATAGCGGATAAACAGCCCTTCGGCACAGAAATCCGCAATCTGGCAGGGCAACAATACGCCGTTGCCTGCGTCGATCTGCGCGGCTAATTTAATCGGTTGTCGGGGGCTACTGCGGCGCTCTCTCGGATCCATGAACTTCCTGACCAGTTCCTAAGCCGGTTCTGTCGCCGGCGTGCTGCTGACGGCAAACGTCCCTGAGGTGTGACGGGCCAAACGACATGCTAGGCTTTGTGCCTGGCCCCACCGGGGGTCTTCATCGCATGATTGTGACCTATGACACAGCTTAGTCAGATCTATCTTGTTTTGCTACTGTTGGCCGTGCTTCCCGGCTGTACGACCATTGGCTATTACCAGCAGGCCATTGGCGGCCACCTGTCCCTAATGTGGCGGGCGGAACCCGTCGGCGACCGCCTGGCGGACGGCACCCTGGACTCTGCCCTGAGTGAGAAGCTGAAAACCGCGCAGGCGGCCCGCTCGTTCGCGGCCGCCGACCTGGCCCTGCCGGTGGGTGGCGCCTTCAGCGAATACGTTCCGCTGGATCGCCCCTGGGTGGTGGTGAACCTGGTGGCGGTGCCGGAATTTTCCCTATCGCCGCACCAATGGTGCTACCCGGTGGTCGGCTGCCAGGCCTACCGGGGCTACTTCCAACTGGAAGACGCCCGCGAGGAACAGACCACCTTCGACCAGCAGGGCTACGATACGTTCCTGGGCGCGGTGACGGCCTATTCGACCCTGGGCTGGTTCGACGACCCGCTGCACACCGGTTTCACAGACTTGCCGGAAGACCGCATGGTGGCGCTGATGTTCCACGAATTGGCGCACCGCGTGGTGTATGTGGAGAACGACACCGCCTTTAACGAGAGTTTTGCCACCGCCGTGGAGCTGGAAGGGCTTCGCCTGTGGCTGGCTCAGCGCGGGGATCTGGAAGCCTTTGACCGGGCGTTGCGGCGCCTGGAGCACAGGGAGCACACGCTGGCGCTGGTGCAGAGCGCCAGCGCCGATCTGGCGTCTCTCTACCGTCAACAGGGTGATCTGGACGATGCGGTGGTCCGACAACGAAAACAGGCGATGCTCGAAGCGCTGGCCCGGGACTACGCGGAGCTGTCCAAACAGTTCCCCGAACCCGGCCCGCTGGGCGTACCACCGGTTACCCTCAATAACGCTCGTCTGGCACTGTTTCAGCAGTACTACCAGCATGTACCCGCCTTCCGCCAGCTGTTCCGTGAACAGGCAGAAGACTTTGACGCTTTCTATCAGGCGGTGATTGCTTTGTCTGAGCAGCCGCCTGAGGTCCGCAGCGCGGCCTTGGCGGAGCTGTCAGAGCGCTTTGAAGAACACTTTTGAGTTGCGCTGGGTGTTGTAGGACGCCAGTTTGGGCCCCGGCAGGTTCTGCACCGCTGTGGGCTCGAAGCCGCGCTCTCGAAACCAGTGCTCGGTCTGGGTGGTGAGCACAAACAGCTTGGCGATGCCCTGGCTGCGGGCCAGCTTCTCGATCATCATCAGGATTTCATCGCCCCGGCCAGCGCGACGATAGGCGGGGTCGACGGCAAAGCAGGACAGCTCACCGGAGCCCTCTTCCGGGTAATGGTAAAGCGCCGCGCAGCCGACAATCGTGCCGTCACGCTCAGCCACCACAAAGCGGTCGATTTCGGTTTCCAGCATCTCCCGGGACCGGCGTACAAGAACGCCCTGTTCTTCCAGCGGCTGGATCAGCTCCAGAATGCCGCCGATGTCTTCCACCCGGGCCTGGCGCACCTGTTCGTAGTTGTCACCGCTGACCAGGGTGCCGGAACCGTCCCGGGTGAACATTTCCTCCAGCAGGGCACCGTCTTCCACGTAGCTGATGATGTGGGCCCGGCGCACGCCTTTGACGCAGGCGTCGCAGGCGGCCCCCAGCAGGGCGGCGTCGTGGCCGGTGACGGCGTTACTGCTGAGGCGTTCAGAGGCCTGGCGGGCGGACAGTTCGCGGATCAGGGAGCCGTCTTCTTCCAGCAAGCCTTCGTCGTCGATGAAGACGATGAGTTTTTCGGCTTTGAGGGCAGCGGCGACCTGGCTGCCGACGTCTTCGTAGGACAGGTTGAAGGCGTCACCGGTGGGAGAATATCCCAATGGCGGCAGCAGTACGATGTGCCCCAGTTCCAGTAGCTGTTCGATGCCGCGGGCGTCGACCCGGCGTACCCGGCCGGTGTAGCCGAAGTCGATGCCGTCGAGCACGCCCACAGGTTTGGCGGTGACATAGTTGCCACTGCTAACGCGGATGCGGGCGTTGTGCATGGGGGAGTTGACCAGGCCCATGGAGAGCTGGCTTTCGAGGTAGGCGCGCAGGCCGCCAATGGCTTCCATGACCAGCGGCAGGTGCTGGTCGGGGGTGATGCGCAGGCCACGGGCGAAGCTGGATTCGAAGCCGGCGTCGTCGAGGCGTGACTGGATTTGCGGGCGACCGCCGAAGGCGACCACGAGTTTTATGCCCAGGCTGCTGAGCAGGGCGATGTCGTGGATGATGTTGATGAAGTTGCGGTGTTCGATGGCGTCACCGGGCATGGTGAGGACGACGGTGCGGCCGCGGTGGGCGTTGATGTACGGCGAGGAGTGGCGAAATCCGTGCAGCCAGTCGTTTGAGTTCACACCTTTTTCCTTTTGTCCTGCTCTTGGAGCCCGTTTGTC
>DASSWD010000018.1:0-2793 GCA_035705335.1 Marinobacter sp.
TGAGCATGGAAGGCCGGATGAGCATCTGTAACATGTCGATCGAAGCCGGTGCCCGTGTGGGCATGGTCGCGGTGGATGACACCACTATTGACTACGTTCGTGGTCGTCCGTTCTCGCCCACCGGCGAAACCTGGGACGCAGCTGAAGCCTACTGGCGCACGCTGCACAGTGATGATGACGCGGTGTTCGATAAGGTTGTAGAACTGGATGGTTCCTCCATCAAACCGCAGGTGAGCTGGGGCACTTCGCCAGAGATGGTGACGGATGTAGACGGCGCGGTGCCAGACCCGGACGCCGAGAGTGATCCCATCAAGCGCGAGGGCATTGTGCGTGCGCTCAAGTACATGGGGTTGCAGGCGAACCAGAAGATCACTGATATCAAGCTGGACCGTGTGTTCATCGGCTCCTGCACCAACAGCCGGATTGAGGACCTGCGGGAAGCCGCAGCCGTGGTGAAAGGTCGCAAGGTTGCTTCAACGGTCAAGCAGGCGATGGTGGTGCCGGGTTCCGGGCTGGTGAAAGCCCAGGCGGAGCAGGAAGGTCTGGACAAGATCTTTATCGAAGCCGGTCTGGAATGGCGCGACCCGGGTTGTTCCATGTGTCTGGCGATGAACGCCGACAAGCTGGGGCAGGGCGAGCATTGCGCGTCGACCTCCAACCGGAACTTCGAGGGCCGTCAGGGCTTTGGTGGGCGCACCCACCTGGTCAGCCCGGCGATGGCGGCGGCCGCGGCGGTAGCGGGCCATTTTGTTGATGTCCGCGAGATGATGCACTGATCCACAGGAGAGACACCCATGAGAGCGTTTACCCAACACAAGGGCATCGTGGCCCCCATGGACCGGTCCAATGTGGATACGGACATGATCATTCCCAAGCAGTTTCTGAAGTCCATCAAGCGCACGGGCTTTGGCCCGAACCTGTTTGATGAGCTGCGTTATCTGGACGAGGGCAAGCCGGATCAGGATTGCTCCACTCGTCCGAAGAATCCGGAGTTCGTGCTGAACCAGCCGCGCTACGAGGCGTCCAGCATCCTGTTGGCCCGTCGTAATTTCGGCTGTGGTTCCAGCCGGGAACACGCTCCCTGGGCGCTGGAGGACTTCGGGTTCCGCGCGGTGATTGCGCCCAGCTTTGCCGATATTTTCTACAACAACTGCTTTAAGAATGGCCTGTTACCTATTGTTCTTGATGAAGAAGTGGTTGATCGCCTGTTCCAGGATGTTGAGGCCAATGAGGGCTATGAGTTGTCGGTCGATCTGGAAGCCAAGACCGTAACAACCCCGTCTGGCGAGTCCTTCAGCTTTGACGTGGACGACTTCCGTCGGCACTGCCTGCTGAATGGTCTGGACGACATTGGCGTGACCCTGGAAGATGCGGATGCGATCAAGGCCTACGAAGGTGCCCGCCGCCAGTCGGCGCCCTGGCTGTTCAATGCTGGAAACTGATTCAAAAGGAAACTGAGTATGTCCCGTTCTGTTCTGCTGTTGCCGGGTGACGGCATTGGCCCGGAAATTGTTGCTGAGGCGGAGAAGGTTCTGCGCAAGGTGAACGACCAGTTCGGCCTTGGCCTGGCATTCGACAGCGCCCTCGTAGGCGGCGCTGCTATTGATGAAACCGATACGCCGCTGCCGGAAGAAACCCTGGAAAAAGCCCGCAAGGCAGACGCCATCCTGCTGGGCGCCGTGGGTGGTCCACAGTGGGACAAACGCCCAATGGCCAGCCGCCCGGAGAAGGGCCTGCTGGGGCTGCGGTCTGATCTTCAGCTGTTTGCCAACCTGCGTCCGGCCATCCTGTACCCGCAGCTGGCGTCTGCGTCATCGCTAAAGCCGGAAGTGGTGTCTGGTCTCGATATTCTGATCGTGCGCGAGCTGACCGGTGGCATTTACTTTGGTCAGCCCCGGGGTGTGCGTCAGCTTGAGAACGGCGAACGCCAGGGCTACAACACCTACCAATACACCGAATCCGAGATTCGCCGTATTGGTCGCGTGGCCTTTGAAGCGGCCCAGCAGCGCGGCAAGAAACTCTGCTCTGTCGACAAGGCCAACGTGCTGGAAGTCACCGTGCTGTGGCGTGAGATCATGGAAGACCTGAAGCGGGAATACCCGGATGTGGAACTGTCCCACATGTACGTGGACAACGCCGCCATGCAGCTGGTGCGCGCGCCCAAGCAGTTCGACGTGATTGTGACGGGCAACATGTTTGGTGATATTCTCTCCGACGAAGCGGCAATGCTGACCGGCTCTATCGGCATGTTACCCTCAGCCTCTCTGAACGCTGAGAAGCAGGGTATGTACGAGCCCTGCCATGGCTCTGCGCCAGACATTGCCGGCAAGGGCATTGCCAATCCGCTGGCGACTATCCTCAGTGCAGCGATGATGCTGCGTTACAGTCTCAATGAGGATAAAGCCGCCGACGCCATTGAAGCGGCTGTCAGCAAGGTGCTGGATCAGGGGCTGCGTACCGCCGACATCATGTCGGAAGGTGCCCGCAAGGTCACCACCCGCGAGATGGGCGAGGCCGTGCTCAACGCGCTCTGAAGCTGCACGTATTTATTCGACCCGACAGCCGCGAGACGCGTTGGCTGCGGGATCATCCATCCTGTCCCTGTCAGCGATAACGGCAGCGGGCGGGCATAAGAGAGGTTCAAAGGTCGCACATGAAGCGAGTTGGACTTGTAGGTTGGCGCGGCATGGTGGGCTCAGTCCTCATGCAGCGCATGCGTGAAGAAAACGATTTTGCCGACATCGATCCGGTTTTCTTCTCCACATCACAGACAGGCAAGCCGGCGCCGGACGT
>DASSWD010000019.1:0-3668 GCA_035705335.1 Marinobacter sp.
TTGCTCTGCTTGTTGATCTCACGGAACGCATCCACACAGCCCATTTCATCAAACAAGCGGTCCAGCCAGGCCCTCTCGTGGGGCAGAAAGCCAGAGAAATCCGTCTTGTGATACAGCGGGCTGGCGTCGGTCACGTGGTGAGCGGTCTGCAGGTTGGCGCAGAAAATGAACTGCCGGCGCTTGCGCAGCGTCTTCTGCATGTGGATGCCGAAGGCCTCCATGAACTCATCCTTGTGATCCAGAACCGTCAGGTCATCCTCGCCGATCAGTTCTTCCTCTCGGCCCAGCGCGCAGGGCGCCAGCACACAGGCTACCGACACCTTATCGAAATCCGCCTGGATGAAACGACCTTCCCGGTCCGCCTGTTCGTTGGCGAAGCCGTACATGATCGCTTTCGGGAAATGCCGGGTAAAAATGCCCACGCCGCCGTGCTCGTTCAGCTCGCCATCAATGAAGTAGGCTTCGTAACCTTCCGGAATCAGGTTGTAGTCTTCAATCTCATAGGCACGCATGCGGTGGTCCTGCACGCAGACCACGTCAGCGTCCTGTTCGGCCAGCCAGTCGAAGAAACCTTTTTCAACCGCCTGTGCCAGGCCGTTGACGCTGATTGATACTACCCGCATACGTGTTCCCTGAATCGGTTTGTGTGTATGATACCGGTTTTACGCTTTAATTAAAGAACAAACCCCGCCAGAAGCCTTGCCATGCATGACTATCAGCAAAATTTTATCGAGTTTGCCATCCAGCGGAATGTGCTGAGATTTGGAGAATTCACGCTTAAATCCGGCCGCACCAGTCCCTACTTCTTCAACGCCGGACTGTTCAATACCGGAAACGACCTTCTGCAGCTAAGCAAGGCCTATGCCGCCGCGATCGTGCGCAGCGGGCTGGAGTATGACATCATTTTCGGCCCTGCCTATAAGGGCATACCGTTGGCCACCGTAACCGCTATGGCACTGGCAACAGACGGTAACAGCAAACCCTTTGCCTTTAATCGCAAAGAGAAGAAAGATCATGGCGAAGGTGGCAACATCGTTGGCGCGCCGCTGGCCGGAAAGGTGCTGATTGTGGACGACGTGATCACCGCAGGCACTGCGATCCGGGAGGCCATCGACCTGATTCACACCGCCGGGGCCCAGCCTGCTGGCGTTCTGATTGCCCTGGATCGCCAGGAAAAAGGCAGCGGCGAACGGTCGGCCATTCAGGAAGTGGAGCAGGAATTCGGCATCCCGGTTGTGAGCATCATCAAACTGGAACAGGTGCTGGACTACCTGAAGTCCCATCCCGAATTTGCCGGCCACGCGGACAGTGTTGCCCGATACCGGGACCGTTACGGAGTCTGAACCATGCATCACCGTCACACCGCTTCTGCCCTGATCACCGCTGCGGCACTGGTGTGCCTGGTTTTGCCGATGAGCGCCCTCGCCAACATGTACCGATACACCGATGAAAACGGTCGGCTGGTCATCGGTAGCACCATCCCCCAGGAAGCCACCAAGCGCGGTTACGACATACTCGGCAACAACGGGCGAGTAATCGAGACGATTGCACCCGAGCCAACCGCCGAAGAGCTTGCTGCGCGGGAAGCGGCAAAACAGCGGCAGAAACAACTGGAGCGCCAGCAGGAAGAGGACCGGCAACTGCTCAAGCGGTTCAGCCACCCCGACCAGGCGGTGCGTGCCATGCACCGCAAGATCAACGAACTCGAAGGGGTCATTCAGCTCAAGCGCGGCAACATCTCGGTGATTTCCAGTCAGCTCGATAGTGAACAGAGCCGCGCCGCCGATATGGAGCGCGCCGGCCAGGAGATTCCGGAGACCACGCTTGAGAAGATTCGGCGCCTGGAGTCGCAGATCCGGGAGATTGAGCGGGAAATCTCCGCCCAGCAGCAGGACATCGCGGTCATGAAAAAAGACTACGAGGCCGACATCAAGCGCCTGGAGCAAATCACCGGCGAGACCCGCACCCTGCCTCTGAAAACCGAAACCGCCGCTGAACCGGACGCCGAATCCGGCCCGGCTTCGTGAGACCGGTTGACGGCCCCAGCAAGCTGGCCTTTACCGGATCAAACGAAACGAAAAAGGGCGCCGGGGCGCCCTTTTTCACTTCTGATCGCTGATCAGCCTTAGGCAGATGCGGTCGCCTTCTTGGCCGGCGCCTTGCGAGCGGTGCTCTTGCGGGCAACGGTGGTTTTCTGGGTGACGGACTGCTTGGCGTCCTGTGCGGCTTCGGATACATCGTCAGCCGCTTCAGAAATCGCGTCGGCACCTTCAGCCGCTTCTTTCTCGATCTTGGCGACCAGATCGGCCGCGAAGTTGCCAAAACGGCTGTTCAGGCTGCGCAGTTGCTCGAACAGGGTCTCGGAATAACCGTTGTAACGCTTGCGCAGTGTCTTGACGCTGTACTCGCGTGCTTCGGCTTCCAGCTTCTCAGCCACTTCGAAAGGCTTGGCGGCCAGCTTCTTCTGCTGCTCTTCGGCTGCATTGATGCCCTTCTCAACGATATCCTGCAGTTGTTCCTGATAGCTCTTCAATTTACCCATGGTCAGTCTCCTTGATCGTTCGTGTCGTTACGGCCCGGCTGCTGCCATCGCTGCATTCCTGTTCACCGCGACTGCAGCCGGCCTTTGGTAACCTTCAGCGACCAAGGTACGGATAAAAATTAGAATGTTCATACTAAAAGCGGATAAGGGGTTTTACGTGGACGGGCTGGAGACCAACGCTCGGCCCCGGTTACCAGCGGAAAATGACCCAGCTTGGAATCAACAGGTCAGACTCGGTGTCCTGGATAAACCCGCCACCGTCGGCGGGCACCAGATAATAGGGCACACCCACCTCGGGCACCACCTTGATTTCCAGCAATTGCCCGTTGACCCGGTATTCATAGAACACTTCGTTCTCCCCGGGGCGAATCACGATTTCCGGCCCGCCTTCCGGGGGCTGGTAATCCGAGATTACGATGGGCTCCTGGGGCGTGACCACCGGGGTCGCATCCAGCGCGTCCTGATCCTGGGCGAGGGCGTAGCTGGCCATCAGAAGAAGTACGGCCGAGAGGCCGGGCAGCAGGGCGGAACGGGCGACTGTCATCATTTTCGTGGTACCCTTTGGTTCGTTTATTGATCCATCAATCTCTGAAAAGAGTTGCACAAGCCAACCCAGGCTTCAATCAGAATCCGGACCCGTTTTGACATGACTGAGATAAAGATCCCACCTGTGGTTCTGGTGGACGGCTCGTCCTATCTGTTCCGCGCCTACCACGCCCTGCCGCCGCTGACCAACAGCAAGAACCACCCGACCGGCGCCATCAAGGGCGTGGTGAGCATGCTCCGGCGACTGGAGCAGGATTTTCCGGATTCAAAGATGGTGGTGGTGTTCGATGCCAAGGGCAAAACCTTCCGTAACGACCTGTATGAACAGTACAAGGCCAACCGTCCTCCGATGCCGGAAGACCTGGCCATGCAGATTGCGCCCATTCACGACATTGTCCGCGCCATGGGCCTGCCCTTGCTGATTGTGCCCGGTGTGGAAGCCGACGATGTGATCGGCACCCTTGCCCATGAAGCCACCAGCAAAGGAATTGATGTGGTGGTTTCTACCGGGGACAAGGACATGGCGCAACTGGTCAGCGAGCACGTCACCCTGATCAACACCATGACCGAGACCCGGATG
>DASSWD010000020.1:0-4192 GCA_035705335.1 Marinobacter sp.
CTCATCGCGGAAGACGGCGACCATCTGGCGGGGTTTATTTCCTTTGAGCCCAACGGCCACATTGATCTGATGTTCACTGCACCCAACTACGCCCGCAAAGGCGTTGCCTCTGCCCTTTATCAAGAAGCCGAGAACCGCTTGCGCGAAGCCGGCGTAAAGGAACTTATGACCGAGGCAAGCGTGGTGGCCAGACCGTTCTTTGAGCGGCAAGGCTTCACGGTGGAAGAGGAACAGCGGGTCACGGTGCGTGGCGTGCACATGTTGCGTTTCGGCATGCGCAAGTACCTGTAAACTGGCTAAAGCCACCATCCTCTACCAGACTGGTCATACCCCCCTCATTCACTGACTCAGGAGCTACCTCCATGAGCACGCCGGTTATTGCTGATAATAAACCCAAAAAAGTTTCCCTGGAGAAAGGCGAGAAATACGCCTTTTGCGTCTGTGGCAGGTCCAGCGACCAGCCGTTCTGCGATGGTTCCCACAAGGGCACCGGCATGTCACCCAAGATGTTCACCGCAGAAAAGACCGAAGATGCCTTCCTGTGTCAGTGCAAATACACCAGCAACGCACCCTTCTGTGACGGCACCCACAAGCAGTTCAGCAAGGATCAGGTCGGCAAGGAGGGACCGGATAACGCTGGAAAAAAGGATGAGAACGGCGGCTCGCCCAAGGCCCAGGCCACGGAGGAAGAGCCGACCGTTGAGTTCATTCACCAGCTTGCCCGGGATGGTATTGAGAAAATCGGCCATCATGGCCCGATGGTCGCCATGGGTGTACCCCGCCATACCCTGCCCCATTGGGACGACCTGCAACTGATGGTCGCTCAGATGGCCACCAAGCCGTTGATGGAAGACGCCGAGGTCAGCACCGAGCTGGTGATCGGCCCGGAAGCCCGCAAACCGCTGACGTTGTCCATGCCGCTGTTTGTATCGGACATGAGCTTTGGCGCGCTGTCCGAAGAAGCCAAGATTGCCCTGGCCCGCGGCGCCGAGAAAGCCGGCACCGGCATTTGCTCCGGTGAAGGTGGCATGCTGCCGGAAGAACAGCAGGAGAATTCCCGCTATTTCTACGAGCTGGCCAGCGCCAAATTCGGCTACAAGGAAGACCTGCTGAAGCGGGTTCAGGCGTTTCACTTTAAGGGTGGCCAGGGCGCCAAGACCGGCACCGGTGGCCACTTACCCGGCAACAAGAACGTGGGCAAGATTTCTGAAGTGCGGGGCATCACCGAAGGTGAACCTGCCGTGTCCCCGCCGGCCTTTGACGACCTGAGTTCCGTTAACGACTTCAAGCGTTTTGCGGACCGGGTACGGGAGGTAACGGGTGGCATCCCCGTGGGTTTCAAGCTCAGCGCCAACCACATCGAGCGGGACATCCAGTTTGCTCTGGATGCAGGAGCCGATTACATCATTCTGGACGGTCGCGGTGGCGGCACAGGCGCGGCGCCGGCGATGTTCCGGGACCACATCAGTGTGCCGACCATTCCTGCTCTGGCCCGTGCCCGGCGCTATCTGGACAACCGTGGCGCCAGCGGCCGGGTGACACTGATCATCACCGGCGGGCTGCGGGTTCCAACGGACTTTGTGAAGGCTCTGGCGCTTGGTGCAGACGGCATCGCTATTGCCAACAGCGCCATCCAGTCGATTGGCTGTGTGGCAGCGCGCATCTGCAACACTAACAACTGCCCGGCCGGCATTGCCACCCAGAAAAAAGATCTGCGCCAGCGGCTGAATGTGGACAAATCATCCACCCAGCTGCAGAACTTCCTGGAGGGTTCGGTATCGCTGATGAAGGTGATGGCGCGGGCCTGTGGGCACGACAGCCTGAGCCAGTTCAATGCCGACGATCTTGCCACCTGGCACCGGGAGATGGCGCTGCTCAGCGGCGTTCGCTACGCCGGCGTGATGGACCCATCAAACGGCTAACAGGATGTTGGAGCGGCGGCTGTTTGCGACAACCGCCGCTCTGGCCTGATCAGGCCTGTCCGCGACGATTAATTGGGCTGAATCTGCCCGGAACCGTTGAACGCCATGGTAATGCCGCTCAACGGCACATAGACCGGCACGTTGACCGATTCCCGGAACAACGCTGTTCGGGTGCCCGCCTTCACTTCGCCGTTCTCAGTCGCCGGCTCATTGGCGTGTGAAGCAATCACCGACATGGGCTTAACCAGCTCGTTGATCACGTATGCGGCTTCTTTCGGGCCGGTGGTGAAGGTATCGCCGATGTTCATCACCACCAGTTCCGCACCATAGTGCTCACCCACCACCACTTTCTGTTCCGCGGTAATGCCGGTGTCACCAGACAAGTACACCACCAGACCATTGGAGAAGGTAAGCACGTAACCGGTTGGGGGCCCAACGCTGGCGCTGACACCAGAGGCGGCCATGTACTCGGCCAGCGGCCCGGTCAGGAATGAGGGTGCGACACCGTTACTGTGTGCAGCCGGTACGGTGGTGATGGTCACGCCACCCAGCATCCGGCTGCCGCCGAAGCGCACCAGAACGGACTTTGACGGGTCACCGCCAACATCTTTGAGTTTTGCGGCAAAGAACGCCGGCATTTCACTGCCGGTGACAATGGTCGCGTTCTTTTTCAGGGCGATGTCGACCGTGCTCGACTGCGGCATGGCAGACACACTGGTCGCCGGGCTTGCGCAGGTTCCCTCGTTGGTGCGGGCGATGTGCTGGTTGCCCACATGGTCACCGTGCATGTGAGAGACCAGAATGCCGTCGATGTCACCCAGGCGCGGATCGTCCGCACCGGCAACGGTCTGGCCGGCGTCGTACAGGATGCGGGTTCCGTCCGGGTCTTCAAAAATCAGGGCGCGGTCACGGCTGCAGAACTCGCCGTCGTGACTGCCCAAGGGCGTGACTTTAACGTGGCCGTCTGCGGCGTATGACTGGCTGGCAGTAGTCGCCAGGGCCAGGGTCATCGCCAACAGGCTGAGCCGGCCTGTGGACTGTCGGATCATGGGTCGTCTCCCCGTTTCTTGTTCGCGTTATGCTGCCCGGCATCGGGCGCCGTTTAAGTATACGAACACGGGGGAGAATGGTGCTTTTGGCGAGGACGCCGCAGATGTCTGGGCTCAGGCAGCCTGGACAGCGGTTTTGCTTACGGTCTGCGGTGCCTCAAGGCAGGCGAGCATCGGGGCAACGTCCCGAATCTTGCGTGCCTGCGCCCAGAGCGCTTCGGCTTCCGCGAAACCCTGGCGCAGATAGTTGAGCCACTGTTTCACCCGCCCGGTCACATAGCGGTCCTCAAGGTGCATCTGAAGGGCGCCGGCGTATTCCCGAACCAGGGCAACGGCCTCAGGCCAGGTCATGGGCGTAAATGGCTCATCGTTCTGGGAAGCTTTGATCTGTGCAGCCAGGTCCGGCCGGGCAATCAGTCCACGGCCGATCATCACGTCGTCACAGCCGGAGACTTCCCGGCAGCGCCAGTAATCGGCCACGGTCCAGATTTCACCATTGGCGATGATGGGCACCCTCACCTGCTCTTTCACCCGGGCAATCTCTTCCCAGTAGGCCGGCGGTTTGTAGCCGTCGACTTTGCTGCGGGCGTGAATCACCAGTTCAGCAACACCGGCATGTTCCAAAGCCTGGGCACAGGCTGTGGCCATGGAGCGGTCGTCGTAACCCAATCGCATCTTCGCAGTAACCGGAATGTGGGCCGGAACAGCTTCGCGAACCGCCGCCGTGATCTCTTGCATCAGCTCTGGCTCGCGCATCAGCACACAGCCGCCTTTGTGCTTGTTGACCGTTTTGGCGGGGCACCCGAAGTTGATGTCCACCTGCCGGGCACCCAGTTCGACGGCCCGGGCTCCATGCACCCCCATCATGTGCGCATTGGAGCCCAGCAATTGGACGGCCACCGGAATACCGGCGCGGGTTCGTGCTCCGTTGCTCAGTTCTGGCGCGTATTTGTGAAATACCCGGGGCGGCAGGATGCCGTGGGTGACCCGGATGAATTCCGTCACGCAGCGGTCGATACCACCCACCTGAGTGAGGGTTTCGCGAATGGGTGCGTCCACAAGCCCTTCCATCGGGGCCAAAATGATGCGCATGAAGACTCCGGGCAGCGGTGTGCCAGCCTAAAAAGTGAGCAATAAAACGAGGGCGGTGATTGTAAGGGATAACTCGGTCTGGAAACAGTGGGGCGGGATTTAAGAGCCCAAAACAGAAGAGGCGCCCGA
>DASSWD010000021.1:0-3830 GCA_035705335.1 Marinobacter sp.
TCCATGGTCAGGTAGGGTTTATCCCAGTCGCCCATAACGCCCAGGCGAATGAAGTCGGCCTTCTGGCCTTCAATCTGTTTGGTCGCATAATCCCGGCAGGCCTGGCGGAAGGTCTTATAGTCCACCTTCACGCCGGCCTTGCCGATTTCCTGCTCCACCTTGTGTTCAATAGGCAGGCCATGGCAGTCCCAGCCCGGCACGTAGGGCGCGTCATAACCCATAAAGCCGCGGGATTTGACAATCATGTCCTTGAGAATCTTGTTAACCGCATGCCCGATGTGAATGCTGCCGTTGGCGTAAGGAGGGCCATCATGCAGGATGAACTTGTCCCGGCCTGCACGTTGCTGGCGCAGATTGCCGTAGACATTCAGGTCCTGCCAGCGCTGCAGCATCTCCGGCTCGCGCTTGGCCAGGTTGCCGCGCATGGGAAAGGCGGTGTCCGGCAGGTTCAGGGTATGCTTGTAGTCGCTCATGTTTGCGTGCGCACTCTTCGTCTGGTCAGTTGAATCAGGAGTCCGGCCCGGCGGGGTTGGCCGCCAGCCAGGCCCGGGCCTGCTCGAAGTCCCGGGCGATCTGTTGCTTTAGTTCGTCAACAGAGTCGAATTTCACTTCGTCCCGCAGGCCGTGGCGGAACACGACCTCAAGGTGCTGGCCGTAAAGTGTGCCAGCAAAGTCAAACAGGTGCACTTCCAGCGACGGCCGCTTGCCGTCAACTGTCGGCCGCACGCCGATATTGGCGACACCATCCAGCCAGTCGCCGCCTTCCGGGCGCGCCCGCACCACGTAAACGCCATGCAGCGCCGGGGTTTTGTGCAGCAGGATGTTGGCCGTGGGCGCTCCGATCTGCCGCCCCAGTTGCCGGCCATAGACCACCCGGCCATGCAGGCGATAAGGGTGGCCCAACAGTCGCTCGGCCTCTTCCAGCCCGTTCACATTCAGCGCACTGCGCACCCGGGTGCTACTGACCCGCTCGCCATCAACGGTCACCGTGCGGGTATTTTCAACGGTAAATCCCCGTTCCCGCCCGACCGCCTGCAACAGGCTGAACTCGCCGGCGCGATCGCAGCCGAACCGGAAGTCGTCACCGACCACCAGGTGGCGAACCGCCAGGCCATCAATCAGCACGTCTTCAATAAAACCCATGGCGGAGTAGCTGCGAAACCGTTCGTCGAATCGGATGCACAGCACCACATCCACCCCTTCGGCCAGCAACGCCTCAAACTTCTGCCGAAACGGCATCAGCCTGGGCGGCGCGGCATCGCCCTGGAAAAACTCCCGGGGCTGGGGTTCAAACATCATGACCACGGAGGGTACCCCCAGGACGGCGGCTTTTTCCCGCACCTGATCAATGATGGTCTTGTGGCCCAGGTGGACCCCGTCAAAATTGCCAATGGTGGCCACGCAGCCATTGACCAACGGGGAATCCGCTTGCCCGGACAGACGTTTTAGATTGGTCAGGCCCCGAATCAGACGCATGTACTGCGAACCGCCCTTTGCTCTCGTGCGTGTGGTTGGCATGGACGCTGGAACAACCGTGACCGGCGGCCCATTACCCTGATGAGAAAACGCGCGATTATACCTCAGTCGCACAGGCGGTAGAAATGCGAAGGGTTACCGACCCTGTCGCACCTTATCGATGGCGGAACTGCCGCACCCGCACGCCGGTGATCGCCAGCGCCAGGAAATAGGTCCCGCCACCGGCGGCCACCAGAACCGCCATGTCGCGGGCACGGGCCAGGCCACTGGCGGCCAGCCAGTCCGCCACCGGCGGGCTCAGCCAGAGCACCACGGCCGCCAGTGCTGCATTGGCAAACAGCAACTGGCCTGCAAATTTGAGCCACCCGGGCTGGCTTTTCCAGGCGCCCTCTTTCTTAAGGCCACGCCACAACAGGTAACCGTTCAGCCAGGCCGACAATGAGGTGGCGAGCGCGAGGCCGGCATGGGCCAGCGGCACGATAAGTGCCAGGTTCATCGCCATGTTGGCCACCATGGCGATGATGCCGATTTTAACCGGGGTTTTGGTGTCTTGCCGGGCGAAGAAGCCCGGCGCCAGCACCTTGATCAGCATGAACGCCAACAGGCCTGCGGAATAGGCGCGCAGGCTCTGGGCCGACATAGCGACGTCCCGGTCGGTCACTTCGCCGTAATGAAACAGCGTGGCAATGAGCGGCTCCGCCAACAACCCCAACGCCAGCGCGGCCGGCAATCCAATCAGCAGGACCGCTCGCACTGCCCAGTCCAGCGTAGCCGCAAACTGATCCGACGACGATGCCACGTGCTTGCGGGACAGGCTCGGCAGGATCACCGTAGCGATGGCAATCCCGAACACGCCCAGCGGCAACTCGGCCAGTCGGTCGGAATAGTACAGCCAGGACACACTACCGGTTTGCAGAAATGATGCCAGTACGGTATCCAGTAACAGATTGATCTGGCTGACCGACACGCCGAACAGCGCCGGTAGCATCAGTGTCAGAATCCGGCTGACCCCCTCATGCCGGTAATCCACTCGTGGCCGCGGCAGCAAGCCGAGTTGCATCAGGAACGGCAACTGGAAAAACAGCTGAAGAGCGCCGGCGATGAATACGCCCCAGGCCAGCGCCATCACTGGCTCATCCATCACCGGAGCCAGGAAAATCGCCGCCACAATCATCGACAGATTCAGCAACACCGGCGTGAATGCGGGGATCGCAAACCGGTCGTAGCTGTTCAGAATGCCGCCGGCAAAGGCGGTCAGGGAAATCAACAACAGATAAGGAAAGGTGATGCGCAGCATGTCACTGGCCAACGCAAACTTCACCTCATCATCCATAAAGCCCGGCGCAAACACCGCCGTCAGCACCGGGGCACCCAGCATGGCCACCAGCGTGACGGCCAGCAGAACCAGCCCGAGCGAGCCGGCTACCGCATCCACCAACCGTTTGACCTCAGACAGATCCTGCTGTTGGCGATAGGAAGACAGCACCGGCACAAACGCCTGGGAGAACGCGCCTTCAGCAAACAGCCGGCGCAGAAAGTTGGGGATCTTGAACGCGACGAAGAAGGCATCGGCCCCGGCACCTGCGCCGAAATACCGGGCAATCACCATATCCCGAACCAGGCCCAGCACCCGCGAGAGCATGGTCATCGTGCCCACCACGCCAGATGAGCGCAGCAAACCCGATGCTTTGGGTGCCGCGGGTGGCTGGGGTGACTCAGAGGGTTGCAGGTCCGTTGACATCACGCAGGGTCCAGAATCCGGTTGGACGCCAGGCAGGCGCCTCGGTAATCCACAAGCCCTTCGGGTGGGCCACAAGCGCCGCCCCAAGGCGATGCGGGAGTGTAACACAGGCCTTGGCAAAGCGGGGATGACTACCCGCACCGGCCTTGACATTTCAGGCGTTCGGCGGCATAGTTCCGCGTCATTTATTTCGACGCGCTGGTTTTAGCGCGCACGCGATAGTTCCCGTTTCGGTTTCCGTCACGCATTTATAGCAACGAATTTCAGGAGTTTTACGGTGGCAAATTCCCCGCAAGCCAAGAAGCGCGCTCGTCAGAACGAGAAAAACCGCAAGCACAACGCCAGCCTGCGTTCCATGGCCCGTACCTACATGAAAAAGGTCGACGCCAAGATCAAAGCCGGCAACTATGAAGAAGCCCAGGCAGCCCTGCAGCAGGCGCAACCGGTGATCGACAGCATGGTCAACAAGGGCATCTTCTCCAAGAACAAGGTTGCTCGCCACAAGAGCCGCCTGAACGCCAAGATCAAGGCTCTGAAAAGCGCCTGATTGAAGCGATCGTGAAAAAACCGGCTCACGAGCCGGTTTTTTTGTGTCTGTTTTTCGGTCGCGACG
>DASSWD010000022.1:0-2315 GCA_035705335.1 Marinobacter sp.
TGGTTTGCGTTCTTTCTAACCTTCATGATGTGGTTTTCGCACGCGCCGATGAAACCCTTCATTGTGCAAGCGTTCGATCTGACCAACGATCAGTGGAAAGCCCTGCTCACGCTGAACGTTGCGCTGACCATTCCGGCGCGCATCGTCATCGGCATGCTGGTCGACCGGTACGGCCCCCGGGTAGTGTTCAGTTTGTTGCTGGCGGTGTCTGCCTTGCTCTGCTGGGGCTTCGCTTTTTCCACCAGTTACGAACAACTGGCGTTGTTCCGTTTTCTGTGCGGTTTTATCGGGGCAGGCTTTGTTATCGGCATCCGCCTGGTTGGCGAATGGTTCCCGGCCAAGACGGTCGGCGTGGCCGAAGGTGTATACGGCGGCTGGGGCAATTTTGGTTCCGCCGCCGCAGCCTGGACGCTGCCAGCACTGGCAGCCTATGTATACGGCGGCGATGACGGCTGGCGCTGGGCCATCGCCACCACCGGTTTGATTGCAATGATTTACAGCGGTATTTTCTACCGGCAGGTTCGCAACACACCCAAGGGTTCGACCTATTTCAAGCCGAAGAAAAGCGGTGGCTTGGAAGTGTCATCGTGGCGCGATTTCTGGTTTTACATTGGCATGAACCTGCCGATGTACATCGCGCTGTCGCTGCTGACCTGGAAACTCACTTCTGCCAGCGTCGGCCTGCTGACCACCACTGCCGCAACCGGGATTTACGTCTTCCTGGTGGCGCTGTTTATTCTGCAGTTCAGCCAGATTTATCGCGTTAATAAAGACGCGCTGCGCGACGGCGTGCCCGAGATGCAAAGCTACCGCTTCAAGCAGGTCGCGGTGCTCGACTGGGCCTACTTCGTGACCTTCGGTTCCGAGCTCGCCGTCGTCTCCATGTTGCCTGCCTTCTTTATGGAAACCTTTGCCATCTCGCCCATTCTCGCCGGTCTGCTTGGCGGGGCTTTCGCCCTGATGAACCTGCTGGCCCGGCCGGGTGGCGGCCTGCTGTCGGACAAGTTCGGGCGCAAGAAAACACTGACCATCCTCATCGCTGGCCTCGCCATCGGGTACTGGATGCTGAGCCAGATCGACACCGCCTGGGCTATCCCGCTCGCGGTACTGGCCGTCATGGCCTGCTCCTTCTGCGTGCAGGCCGGTGAAGGCGCCGTGTTTGCCATGGTGCCCCTGATTCAGCGGCGTATGACCGGTCAAATCGCCGGTATGGTCGGCGCTTATGGTAACGTTGGCGGCGTAATGTTTCTGACGGTTTATTCGTTCGTCGATGCCTCGACCTTTTTCATGGTCATCGGCGCGGCTGCAGCACTATGTCTGGTGGCAGTGCAGTTTCTGGATGAGCCGAAAGGGCATATGGTGGAAGTCAACGAGGATGGCAATGTGCAATTGATTGAGGTCAGCTGAAGACCATGGTGTTGGGTAACCGCCTGCGGTTGTCGGTCGACCAGGCATCGCACCAGGGCGTTAAACCGCGCAATGAGGATTGCATCGGCATCCGCATTCCGGACGACGACGCCCTCTCGCTTAAAGGCGCCTGTGCCATCATCGCCGACGGCGTCAGTGCGGCCGCCGCCGGCAAGGAAGCCAGCGAGGCCTGCGTCACCGGCTTCCTCAGCGATTACTTCTGCACGCCAGATTCCTGGTCGGTCAAGCATTCCGCCCACAAGGTGCTAACCGCACTGAACCAGTGGCTGTGCAGCCAGGGCCAGCGCTCGGCCGACGAAGGCGGTTACATCACAACGCTGTCGACACTGATCCTCAAGTCCACCCGGGCGCATTTGTTCCATGTCGGCGACAGCCGGGTTTACCGGTTACGCGCTGGCGCGCTGGAACAACTGACCACCGACCACCAGGTTCGAGTCCGCAGAGACCTGACTTATCTCGCGCGGGGCATGGGCATGACCATGAACCTCGAGATCGACTACCGAACCGTGGATCTGGAAACCGGGGACCTGTTCCTGCTCACCACCGATGGCATTCACGACTTACTGCCCCACGCCGAACTGACCACCTGGCTGCGCGCCCTGCCAGACACCCTGCAAGGCAGCGCCGCCAACCTGGTGCAAACGGCACTGGATCGCGGCAGTAACGACAATCTAAGCTGCCAACTGATTCGAGTAGACAGCCTGGGTTTGGACGACACCGCCAACTACGAATCGCTGAGTCGTCTGCCTTTTCCGCCACCGCTGTCGGTCGGCCAAACACTCGACGGCTACACCGTTCAAGGCATTCTGCACGAAAGCACACGCAGCCAGGCCTACCGGGTTCGTCATGCCGACCAGCCAAACACCGACCTGGTGATGAAAACGCCC
>DASSWD010000023.1:0-4294 GCA_035705335.1 Marinobacter sp.
TTCCTGGTCATTGAACTGCACCGCCATCTGGCGGATCTTCTCGACGCCCACGCCGTGTTCACCGGTGATGCAGCCACCGACTTCCACGCACAGCTCAAGAATGCGACTGCCAAAGGCTTCGGTTCTCTCGAACTCGCCCGGTACGTTCGCATCAAACAGGATCAGCGGGTGCAGGTTGCCGTCGCCGGCATGGAACACGTTGGCCACGCGCAGCCCGAATTCTTCAGACATCTTTTCCATGTCCAGCAGCACCTTGGCCAGGTAGCGGCGGGGAATAGTACCGTCCATGCAGTAGTAGTCCGGGGAAATCCGGCCTACCGCCGGGAATGCGGACTTGCGGCCTTTCCACAGCAGTGCCCGCTCTTCCTCACTCTGGGAAGTGCGGATGGACGTGGCGCCCAGGCGCTTGAACAGAGCCTCGGCCTCCTGGATGTGCTCCTGCACTTCCTCGCTAGTGCCGTCTACTTCACACAACAGCAGTGCCTTGGCGTCACGCGGGTAGCCGGCATGGCAGAAATCGTCGGCGGCAATGATCGCGTGGCTGTCCATCATCTCCAGACCGCCGGGGATGATGCCATGGGAGATAATCCCGCCCACGGCGTCACCGGCTTTCTCGATGCTGTCGAAGCCGGCCATGATCACCTGGGCCACTTCCGGCTTGGGCAACAGTTTCACCTTCACTTCGGTGACCACGCCCAGCAGGCCCTCAGAGCCTGTCACCAGTGCCAGCAGGTCCATGCCGCAACTGTCCAGACCGTCGCTGCCAACGGTGACCAGTTCACCCTCAGAGGTCACCATCTGAACGCTCAGCAGATTGTGCACCGTCAGGCCATACTTGAGGCAATGCACCCCGCCGGAGTTCTCGGCCACGTTGCCACCAATCGTGCAGGCAATCTGGGACGAGGGGTCCGGGCCGTAATACAGGCCAAACTGGGCGGCTTCCTCACTGATTGCCAGGTTGCGCACGCCCGGCTGCAAACGCGCCGTGCGGCCCACCGGGTCGATGTTCAGAATGCGGTTGAACTTGGCCAGCGAGAGCACCACGCCCTCTTTGTGGGGCATGGCGCCAGCGCACAAACCGGTGCCGGCACCACGGGCCACCACCGGAACACCGTGCTCGTGGCACAGGCGCATTACCCGCTGGACCTGCTCGACCGTTTCCGGCAGCACCACCAGCATGGGCATTTCCCGGTACATGGCCAGGCCATCGCACTCGTAGGGCTTGAGGGTTTCTTCATCGCTGATGACGTAGTCCGGGTCGATGAACGACCGGAACTGCTCCGCCAGCTGCATCTTGCTGACTTTGGGCTTGGTAGTCATAACAGTCTCTGGTTATCTGGGTCGTCTGGGCCGCTCACGGAGAGCGGACAGTTGGCGGGCCAGATGGCCCGCCCTGTGACGTGAGACAGCAATTACTTGCGTTTGGTTTCGAAGTGGTCGAGGCCGGCCTGGGCACAGTCCATATCCTGCTGCGGGGTACCGGAGCTGATGCCGATGCCGCCCACCACTTCACCGTTGACCACAACCGGCAGGCCACCGCCCACCGAGCTGATCCTGCCGCCGACTTCCGTGTGGATGCCGAACGCAAGGCTGCCGGGAACATTCACCTTGTTGTAGTCGTGGGTGGCTTTCTTGGCCGCCGCGGCTGTGAAGGCTTTGTCCTGGGCAATGGTGACGCTGGTGATCTTGCCACCGTCCATGCGCTCGAAAGCGATCAGGTTACCAGACTCGTCAACCACCGCGATGCACATCGGCACGCCGATCTCGCGGGCTTTTTCCGCCGCGCCCTCGATCAGGATGCGGGCTTCGTTGAGGTCGAGCCGGTTGATGGTCAGCATAATCATTTACTCCTGTTGGTTAACCGTAGACAAGGTTAGGCAGCCAGGTTGTCACACTGGGTATCAAAATGCAGATAAACAGTGCCAGAGCCTGGATGGCGAGGAACATCAGGGACGACTTGAAAATCGTGCCCATGGTGATTTCCGGCGGGCATACGCCCCGGATGTAAAACAGGGCGTAGCCAAAGGGCGGGCTGAGGAACGACATCTGCATGTTCACCAGGTACAACACCCCGAACCACAGCACCACGTCGCTGCCTTCCACCCCGGGCAGGCCGAACAGGCCGGGGAATTCCAGAGCTTCCACAATGGGTATGAAGATGGGCACCGCCAGCAACAGAATACCAACCCAATCCAGGAACATACCCAGAATGACCAGCAGCACCATCAACAGGAACAGAATGCCGTAGGCCGACAACCCCGTGCCCAGAATGGTTTGGGTAATGAAATCCTGGCCGCCCTGAAGAATGTAGAACCCGACAAACACCGATGCACCGAACATGATCCACAACACCATGGCGGTCGCTTTGGCCGTGGTTACTGACGCGTCCCTCAAGGTGGCGATGCTGAACACTTTGTGTTTCATGGCCACAAGTATGGCGCCGAAAGAACCGATACCAGCGGCCTCAACCGGCGTGGCAATACCGCCAAACAGAAGCCCCAGCACCAGAAACACCAGAATCAGGGGCGCAATCAGGTCTTTCAGCAGCGCCAGTTTCCCCCTGAAGCTGATGCGGTCCTCTTCCGGGATGGGCGGGCCAAGCTTGGGATTGATTTTTGCCCGCAACCACACGTACAGCACATACATGCTTGAAAGCATGATTCCCGGAATCACCGAGCCGAGATAAAGCTCACCGACCGACTGCTGAGCAACCACGGCGTACAAAATGGCCAGAATGGACGGCGGAATCAGAATACCCAGCGTGCCACCTGCCATGATCGAACCGAGGGCAATCTGGTGGTCGTAGCCACGTTTAAGCATGGCTGGCAGCGCAATAATACCCATCGTTACCACGGCGGCACCGATAACGCCGACCATGGCAGCCAGAATGGTGGAAGCAACAATAGTTGCTATGGCAAGGCCGCCTCCAAGCCCCCCCATCCACTTGTACACAACGTTGAACATTTCCTCGATCAGGCCGGCACGCTCCAGCATGGCCGCCATAAAGATGAACAGAGGAATGGCGGCAAGATCCGAGTTGGCCATCATCGGGAAAATACGGCCCGGGATCAGGTTCAGCATCAGTGCGTCGCCAACCAGATAGATAAAGAGCACACCCAGACCACCGGTGACGAACGCCAGCGGAAGACCCATCATCAAGGCGACGAGGAGTGACCCGAACATCAGATAGGTCAACGGCCCGATCTCAATGCCAGAGAGACTTCCCGCCAGTTTGAACAGGAATTTTTCATCCGAGAACGGGTTGTAGAAGAGGATGTTAATCACTTCCACAAACATAATGAAGGCAAGGGCGACGGTAGCGACCACCATCAACACTGTGCCCAGCCTGCCTTTGAGGTTGCCACCTGATACCGGGGCTGAATTGACTGTACTCATGCCTTCTGCTCCCGGCCAAGTGAAATAAACAGGGCAATATCCTTGATGAGCTTGGACACACCCGCCAGGGTAATGGTCACTGAACCCAGCAGCATCATGGCCTTGACCGGCCAGTACTGGATACCCCAGGTTTCCATGGTGCGTTCATCCATCCGGTAGGCGTCAATGAAAAAGGTCCACGACGTGATAATCAGTGCAATACAGAACATGAAGAAAAACATGGACGTGAAGATATCCATGCCCACACGACCCCGAACCGGCAAGAAGTTGTAGACCACATCCACACGCACATGTGCGCCGTGAAGCATCGCAAATGCGCCGGTTACCAGGTACTGCATACCGAACAGCAGAAAACTCGCTTCGTGAACCCAGATTGTGGGCATGTTGAAGATGTATCGCATAACCACTTCAAAAAAATAGAAAACCACCGCGTTAACGGTCCAGAATGCCGCAAACACTCCGGATTTTTCACTGATCCAGTCAATGGTACGGGTGAGCGGGTTCTGATAGTCCCAGTCGATTTTTTTGGACATCTCAGCTTCAATCTGCTGAAGCTTCTCGTTGGCGATAGCGTTCTTGTCTGCAGCCTGCACGCCTCGATTGGTGGCCCAGCGGTCCCAGGCCATCATCAACAGCGGCATTACCGCCAGCCACCCCCAATAGAACCAGTGCGGCATTACAAAACCAAATGCACTCAAGTCAGACATGGTGTCGACACCCCAGTTACAGCGAAGGGAGGGAAGGGCGCGTCTGTCGCAGGCGCTCCCTTGCCCTCCCCACTTGTTGGATTATTGTTTTGACAATCTGTTTATTTGACCCCGGCTGCGACGAGATCTTCCTCATCCACGTAACCCACGGTTTCGTTCATCATGTACTTGAGCTGCATCTCGAAGATGGC
>DASSWD010000024.1:0-9358 GCA_035705335.1 Marinobacter sp.
GGTGGTGGCCTCCCACCTCGTGCGATTTGCCGGTGACGAGGTAACTGACGTTTACTGGCAGGCCAGCTCTGCCTGAGTGGCGGCTGGTTGCTCAAGATGGCTTCGCAGCCGTGCCAGGTCGCCCGACAGCACCTGATGACAATTACCACCAAACCATTCCAGCGACACGTCCAGGCGTTGATGCCTGGGCTTCCGCAACCGCTGCAGCACCGGCCGGTAATCACAGGCACCTTCCATCACCGGCACCATGCCCTCCCGGGTGCCGGCGGGTGAGTAAACGTTGTCGGGCGCAAACACGCCGAGCTGGCTGCGCCGGGCGATGTTCTTGAAATGGCAATGCCGGATCCAGGGCTGCAACCGGTCCATGGCAACGAGCGGATCATCGCCCGCTTCCCACACATGCAGGACATCCAGATTCACACCCAGCGCCGGGTGGTCCACCGCCTGCATCAGTTCTTGGGTGCTTGTGACCGTGTCGGCCAGAGTATCCGGATGGGTCTCCACCACCAGCGTCAGGCCGGCATCGGCTGTGCATTCGGCGAGCCGGCGCAAACGCTGGACCAGTTGCTCCCGTTCTGCAGCGCTGGTCTGGTGGCTGTCTGTCCGCCCCGCAAAGGTGCGGATTTTGCTGGCGCCCCAGTGCCGGGCGAGTTCACAGGCGCGTTGGGTTTGCGACATGGCGACGCTTTCGTCTCCCTCCAGGGGCAGGTAGTCGCTGATCATGGCCACCCGCAGACCACGCTCGGCGAGCCAGATTGCTCCCTCGTTTGCCCGGACCCCGGGGCGCTGGGCAAGGTGCCGGGCATGGATGCCCCAGAGCTCGAGGCCATCGAACCCCTGTTCTGAGGCCCATTGGGCCAGCTCAGCCAGCGACACCAGATGATGCCGGAACGAAATCGTGCACAGGTGAAACTCAATCATGGGCATACCTCCGGAGTTTGGTCAGCGGGTTGCGCCAGCCACCAGTCGTCGAACAGCGTCTGAAGGCTCTGCTTGATTCGCCGCTCCCGCTCGTCCTGCTGGTCCAGCAACTGCTCGATACCGGCGACCTGGCCGGTATTTCCGGTCATCGCCAGCTTCATCGCCCGGAACTGGATCTGGGTGTAGGTTTTCACCAGGCAGTCGATCTCTTCACACATGGCCTCGAACCAGGGGTCGCCCTCGGCCTGCTGGCCACGCGCCTCCAGAAACCAGGCAAAGGCGTGCTCGTAGGCGTACTTGCGAATCGCCATGACCGGCACTTCCCGATAGGCCTGGACCAGTGCCGAGAGCGGGCGCTGCGCCGCTGATCCGGTATGGGCATGCAGGATGCGGCGCAGGGCGTCGGTGAAAGGGTTGTCGTGCAACTTCATGCAGGTGCGGAAGTACGCCGCTACCGTTTCAGCGGAGGAATGCCGGATGTTCAGGCCGTCGAAATAAAAGCCCCCGGCCGCGGCGGGTGAGCGCACGGCGTGCAGGATGCGATCACGGAGCAGGGTGCCTTCCCAGCGAAAATCCGGATCGGACATGAACCATTGGTCCGGGTCCTCGGTGGTTTCCAGCATCACGTAGTGCGGAAAAGGATTCTGATGAAACTTGTTCTCCCGTTCCGGCAACCGGTACAGATCCAGCATCACCATCACCTGCCGGTGCTCCGGCCGGTTTTCGACCAGTGAAATCAGACGCTGGATATTGACCTCTTTGGGCAGTGCCGGGTCGTACCAGGCGTGAATCTCAATGCCGTAGAGCATCCGATACCAGTCCCGAAAGGATTCATGGCGCGTGTTGGGTGAGTGGTAAGACAGCTCAAATGCCTCGGAGACAGAAAAATCCGCATCCCATACCCCAAAATAGAAGGGCCGGTGGTCCACACCCGGGGTTCGTTTGATCAGCTCGCAGACGCAACTGACAAAGCAATGCACCTTGATCATCGGCCCGCCTCCTCAGGCAGAGGCTCCAGGGCCTGGCACAGGTCCGCCACGGTCTCCAGCGAGTCGGTCAGCAACCGGTGCTCCGGCACCTGCAGGCCGTGGTCCAGCTCAAGGTGAACGATCAGTTGCAGCAGCATGACCGAATCCAGGGCAAGATCGGCGTTCAGTCGCGCAGCAGGCCCGAAGTCGGCCAGTCGTGCTTCCGGCAGGGATTGTTGCAGCACGGAGAGGATGGCGTGTTCCCGTTCGCTGGCCAGGCTCATGCGGGTAGCTCCTGTTCGGTAACCGCAGCCTGCTGGGCCAGCAGCCGGCGGCTGATCTTGCCGTTGGGCAGGGTCGGAACCGCGTCTACCTGCCGGACCACACTGGGTATCTGGTGGGGTGACAGGCGATCACGACACCAGTGGCGCAGGTCATCGGTGTTCAGTTCGGCGTCGGCAACCACGCAGAGCGCGACGCGTTCGCCGGCCAGGGTATCCGGCTGTTTGTAGGCCACGGCTTGGCGTACGCCGGGGTAGGTCAGGACAACGGCCTCGACGTCGCCGGGATAGACGTTGATACCGGCCACATTGATGGTGTCGTCCATCCTCCCGCTGAAGTGCAGTTGGCCTTCGCCATCAAAGTAACCCAGATCCCGGGTGGCAACAGTGCCCGGGCGACCGTCTGCGGTGTGCACCAGGATCTCCCCGGGGGCGTCGGCACGGTCCCCGGCACTGACCCGGAGGTGTGGCAGCGGCGAGCCCAGGTGGCCAGCGCCCCTGGCATCGGCGGTCAGCGCAATGCAACCCACTTCGGAGCAGCCGTATTGCTGGCACAGGCGACGGGTACGGGCCTGAACACTGGTCAGCACCGGGCCGGGCAGCGGGGCGCCGGAAAGCATGACGGTGTGCAGGGTCTGCGAGGCCGGCAGCAGCCGGATCAACAGTCCGATCAGCGTTGGCGAGGCGTACAGCAGGTGCTCGGGCTTTGCGCGCAGGTGTGCCAGCAGCGAACGGGGGTTCAGGTTGGTGATCACCTGCGGGACGACGCCCCGTTCAAGAGCGGCCAGCACACCACAGATCAGACCGTAGGAGTGGCTCACCGGGCAGGCAACGATGGGGGTCAGGCCGGCCGCTTCGGTAAAATGCCCGACGTAGGCGGTGAGTTCCTTCTGAATACCCTGCCATGGCCGGCGCAGGGTTTTGGGCTGGCCGGTGGTGCCGGAGCTCATCTGGATCAGCTCACCGCCGGGGGCCTGGCCGATGGCCGGCGTGTTGGTCAGAACCTCAAGGGCACCGGGGTCGGCCGTGGCAGCGAACAGCAGATGGGTACAGTGGCTCTGGCTGGCCAGTGCGCGGGCGGCGGCCAGCGGTGTGCCCGGGTGAACCGGCAGCACACTGACGCCCCTGGACCGGCAGAACAGACACAGTGCCAGCCAGTGCCCGGTATCCTGAAGACAAACCGCCAGGCGCACGTGTGCGGGCTGTTCGGCGATGACGGAGGCCTGCCAGGGCGCCAGTACCTGATCGCAGTCGGCCACGGTGTACCGTTTGTGGTCCACCTGAAACAGCGTGGTGTCGGGGCGGTCGCCCGGGTAGGACAATTTACTCACCGTATTCTCCCTGAGGGTGTCTGTGTGATAAGAGGGTTGGTCGGCCGCTGACAGCACCGCCGGCAGCGCACAAGGGCGCCAGGGTGTTGGGCACCGTATGCCGCCATGGTCCGCTGCTATCAGCCGATGTCAGCGCCGTCAGCAGGGATTCGGTTGCCACGTGTGGCTGGTAAACGCCCAGCGCCCGGATTCGGGGGGCCAGTTCCGGGTGCTGTCGTTCGTAGTCCAGCAGGACCCGGCGGACCCGCTGCCAAAAGTCCGATTCCGGCAAGCCATAGTGGTCTTCCAGCATCAGCGCCAGCTCGCTGAGGTTGAACACGAACAGCGTGTCCATCACCAGTTCCCGCAGCGCATCCGGCTGGTCCATCCGGTAATAGCGGTTGTCCGGTGCCTGATCGTAGAGGGCTTGCCGGTGACCGAAGTCAGGCCGGGGAGCGCCCGTTTGCAGGAAGCTGTCCACGTACTCGACGCTGTCGTGGAAGTCTCTCAGGGTCAGGGCCACCGGCCAGCCGTCGTCCCTGACCACCAGAAGGCTGTTCTGGCCGTGGGCTTCCAGCCCGACGCCTTGCGCCACCAGCAGATGCCAGACCGGGCGTATGATCGTGGCCAGCGCAGCGCTCAGCCAGGGCTCCAGGCCATGGCGTTCAACCCAGGGCTGGATGAACGGCTGGCCGTCGGCCTCAATGGCATAGAGTGCGTTCATCGGGATGGCCCGCTCCCCTGATGCGAGGCAACCGGACAGGGGGCGTCGCCAGATGGCCGCCAGTTCGCCGGACAGGGCTGCAGCAGCAGAAGTCTCAGCCCCCGGTTGCCAGCCAACGCTTGCGTACTCCGCCAGTATCCGCAGTGGGTAGCGGTCACGGAACCGCGAGTCGGCATCAAGAATACGGCCAAGCCAGGCACTGATCACCGGGGCCGAAGCCACCGAGTGGGGTTCCAGATGTCGCCTGGACGAAGTGTTGACGATGCCCAGCGGCAGTTTGATGCTGGCGAGATCGGGGTAGTCCAGCGGGAAGAGAGAACGCAGGGACTGACCGGGAAGGTAGTGCCCGCCGGGGCAGTCGAGTTCGCGCACGCCAGCGGCGGACAGGACCCGGGCAGCGGAGCCTTGCTGGAGGTTCTGCCACTGCCAGGGATGAACCGGAAGCAGGCCATGATTCGCCGGGTTGATGCCAGCCCGGTGGCAGGCCGCCCGCAGCAGATACCGGGTTTCCTGACCCACTGCCTGCTCCAGAAATGCGCCTTCCCCGCTGGCATAGCTCTGGGCCAGAAAGCGACGGGGGACCGCCAGCCACGACAATCGGATACCCCGACAGGTCTCCGGGCTGTAGCGGATCAGATCGGGGTCGTTAAAGCCCAGCCGGGATTTGAAACAGGGGTGATACGGGTGGCCCTCGCTCAGGGCGGCGTCCAGGGCGTCACCGCTCAGGGTGCGCCGGTCGCCGGATCCGGTATTTCCCCGCTGTGCCTGCTCAAGTTGCCAGGTGTGGCGGATCGTAGCGTCCAGCTGTTGGAAGAGTTCGTCGGCCTGGGATGCCCGGGCGGTGATCGCCCTGACGATCGCGACAAGCGCAGGATAGGCATCCGGGAACTGTGTGGCCATCGATTCCGGCTGCAACCGTACCCGACCGAACCCCCGGATGCGGCCCTGACACTCCAGGGTTTGGGAGCCCAGCGATACCTGCAGTCGCTGCCAGCCTGCGGGGCCGACAGGGCCGGTACGAAACGGCAACAGACCCTCAAACAGGCAGGCCTCCAGCAACTGGCGAAGTACCCTGTGTTGCGCATCTTCGCTACGGTAGGTCCACGGCCCCGGTACACCGGTAGACTGACGGTCAGGCTGCGCCATAACCCAGTCTCCGGGTAACGGGCGTGCGCTGGACCTGGCTGGCCAGCAGCGGATTCGGGATGCTGGTGTACACCGCCATTTCAAGATCCGCATTCAGTTCGTCAACGTCATGGGCGCGGGTCAGCAGATTGCCTTTGAGCGGCAGGCGGCTGTCGTGCAGCAGCATCTTGACCAGCGGCAGCGCCGGGCCGCTGAGTTCCCGGGCCTGGGCTCTCAGGAAATGCCGACATTGCTGGAGCAGAACCGATTCGGCCAACAACTGATCACGGCCGAACCGCGCGATGACGCCGAACAGCTGATTCACCACCAGGTAATAGCAGAAACGGTCCCGGATCATGGCATCCCGGTAGAACAACTCGGGCAACGCCTCAAGATCCGGGCACAAGCCGGTCAGCTCCTGCCGCCGGCTTTCGGACAGGTAGTAGCCCTGATTGTCCCGGTAGAAATACCGGCTGGGATAACCGCCGGACAGATCCAGCAGACTGTTCTGCTGATGCGCCTCAAGAGCGATACCGTGGTCGTCGTAAAGCCGCAGGGCGGGGGCAATGGCACGGTGCAGGTACTGGGTGAACCAGTCACGGCTGACCGTCGAGAGGCTCCGATTTTCGTTCAGGGCCAGCCCCTCAATCAGCGAGAAAAGGCTGGACGGACGGCCCGGCAGCGGGTCCTGGGTCAGGGCGGACAGTGAGGTGATGCCGGCGTCGTTACCCGGTGTAAAGGGGTTGTCCCGAAAGATCACCTCAAACCCGCTTTCACGCTGGCCGGGCAGCCGCACCGAGACAAACGCCGGGTCCTGCAGGAGCCGGAAGGCTGGTTCCTGTTCCACGAAACCGGTCTGCCTCATCAGCCGCGACATCGCGACACCGGCGCGCAATTCGTGGCGCTTGTTGACCCGAAGTGAGTTGGTCACCCGAACCGGGATTGAGAACTTCAGCATCCAGTCAATATGTTCACAGTACAGGGTGCGAACCGACGAGGTGGCGCTGAATTTGGGGCCAAGTGGCCCCAGTGGCTGCACAATGCCTGCGTCAATCAGCCTGGAGACACCGGGCTGAAGCAGTAGCCACTGAGCCTGCAGCGGGTGCGCCGGGACCAGGCCATAGCCCTCGGGAAGCTGTAACGACAGCCGGCCGGATGCGAGCAGGGCTTCGGCCATGTCGGTCGCCGTCAAGGGCGCGTCAGAATCCTGTTCGATCCAGTCCTGGCTCACGAGAAAATAATGCAGCTGGAACCGACCGGCCAGCTCCGGGGCATAGGCGTTGTGTTGCCAGTCTGCCAGTCCTTGCCGGCTTTTGGGTGTCGGGTGGCCGGGGTGGCCGAACAACTGGGATTGCTCGGTATCAATAAACCGGTCAGATTGCAGCCGGGGGTCCTGCTGGCGCTGCTGGATGTATCGTGTCATGGTCTGGTAGCTGTCGCTCAGTCGGTGCAGAAGCTCCAGCTCACGGGACTTGCGAACTTCCGGCAGCATGCCGCCGATCAGGCTGAAGAGTTCCCGAACCAGCAGCGTCACCGCATGAAACGGCTCCAGTGTGACCCAGCGGAAGCGACCCGGCTGCCACAGCCGGAGGCGACCGTAGCGATGCCGGCCGGTGGTGGACCGGTACAGCACATCCACGGCCAGCCGGGTTCGCTGGTGGGCCAGCGACAGCACGCACAGATGAGTGCCGGAAGGGGGCGCGGCAGGGTCTTCCTGCCATTGATCAGCGGGCAACCAGTGCCCGGGGTCAACTTCCAGCAGGTAGCCATTCAGAAATGCCTGCAGGCTGGCCTGCTCGGCAATGGCTCGCGCGGACGGTCCCATTGGTTCGCTCCATGACATGGACATGGTGCGAATCTAAATGAGAATTTAGTGCAAATAAAAACAGTTTTACATTTGTTACATTTGCAATGACGGAGACTGGCTGCGCAATTCCCGCCCGGGTCGGTAGCGAAGGAACAGGGCGAGAGCGATGACAAAGGTCAGCCATTCGGCCAGAGGCAGTGCAACCAGCAGGGGCCAGTGGGGCGCAAAATGGGCGATGGTAACCAGCAGCAACGCCGGTAGCACCAGGCTCCGGGAAAAGGCCACCACGGCGGACGGCAGTGGCTTGTGCATGGCCGTCAGGTAAACCGACAGCAGTACGTTGATGCCGTTGATCAGAAACAGGGGCCAGAGAATGCCGAGAAAGCGGTCGGCCAGGGCGGCGGTGGTCACGTCCGATGCATCCAGGAACAGGCGCACCAGTTGGCTGCCCTGCAACCCGACGGCGAGAGCCAGGCACAGCCCGAGCCCCGCGATAACCAGAGCTCCACAGCCCATGAAGCGCTGGATCCGGTCGGGATTGCCGGCGCCGAGGTTCTGGCTGATTAGCACATGCATGGCATCGGAAATGCCATAGAACACCATCAGGCTCAGGAAAATCAGGTAGTTGACCACAGTGAACGCGGCCACCCCGTCGATGCCCCGACTGGTCATCAACAGCCAGTTGATCAGGAGCATAATCAGGCCGACCGACCACTCATTGATGCACTCGGACACACCGTTGGTGAAGGCCTGTAACACTTCCCGCCACTGAGACTGGCGCCAGCGAAAACGCAACTGCCGGGCCGGCTTGAAGGCATACACCAGCAGCACCGACAGCTGCAGGACCTGGGCAACACCGGTGGCCAGCGCAGCACCGCGAAGCCCCAGCCCCCAGAGCCCGACAAACAGGGCGTCGAGCACGATATTGGCTGCCGCGCCGACGACCAGAGCGGTGGTGGCCAGAACCGGAAAGCCGTCCACTCTGACAAAGTAATACACCACCATGGTGACCAGCTGTAGCACCAGCACCCAGATGATCACCAGAAAGTACTCGGACATCAGGGGAAACAGCGCCGGTGCCGCGCCCAGCATCCGGTAGAGAGACTCATGGAACAGAAGGCCCGTCATGGCGCCGGTCAGTGCGATGGCCAGAATGGTGATCACGCACTTGCTGAACACCGCGGACGCAAGATCCGGCCGCTGCTCGCCCAGATATTTGCCGGCCCGGACCGTACCGCCGATAGCCAACGCCAGGCCCAGCCCGAACAGCAGGGTAAACCAGGGAATCAGCAGGTTCAGAGCGGCAAGGGCATCGGCTCCGGCGAAATTGCCGATAAAAATGCCATCAACAATATTCGCGGTGGTCAGCGCCAGCAGCCCGGCCACTGAGGGCAGGGCATAGCGGAAAAACACCGGCCAGTGTGGGCCGCTCAGAACCGGGTTGTCCGATGCTTTGTTGATCTCGGTATCCACAGTGTGTCCGGGCCCGGTGGGTGTATCAGCCAAACAGCTCCTGCAGCTTCTCGCCGGGTTCCGGCGCCCGCATGAAGGACTCGCCCACCAGGAATCCGAAGATGCCCCGGCTGGTCATGGCGTTCACGTCGGCGCGGGTCATGATGCCGCTTTCGGTGATGGTCAGCCGGTCGTTGGCAATCCGGTGGTGCAGGTCGAAGGTGGTGTCCAGCGACACTTCGAAGGTGTGCAGGTTTCGGTTGTTGATGCCCACGAGGGGTGTGCTAAGGGTCAGGGCATCGTCCAGCTCCTCGCCGTCGTGCACTTCCACCAGTACATCCAGCCCGATCTCGTGGGCAATGCCTTCGAGTTCCTGCATCTGCGCTTTGGTCAGGCAGGCGGCTATCAGCAGGATGCAGTCAGCGCCAATGGCCCGGCTTTCATAGACCTGATACGGGTCCACCATGAAGTCCTTGCGGATGACCGGCAGGCTGCAGGCGGCGCGGGCGGCCTTCAGGTAGTCTTCGTGGCCCTGGAAGAAGTCTTTGTCGGTGAGCACGGACAGGCAGGCGGCACCGCCTTTTTCGTAGCTTTCAGCAATGCGTTCCGGTTCAAAAGGGTCGCGCAGGATGCCCTTGCTGGGTGATGCTTTCTTGATTTCGGCGATGACGGCAGGCTTTTGGGCCTCGATACGAGTACGCAGCGCATTGGTAAACCCACGTGTCGGGGCTTGGTCGCCGGCCATTGCTTTCAGGTCCGCAATCGAAACC
>DASSWD010000025.1:0-21959 GCA_035705335.1 Marinobacter sp.
TTCACGAACGAGTGAGTAGCCGGACAAGCCGGTACCCACGATGACAATGGGGGCCTGGTCGGTCATGGTTGCTCCGTTGCTCAGCCGATTTCAATCATTTCAAAATCTTCCTTGCCCACGCCACAGTCGGGGCAAACCCAGTCCTCGGGCACGTCTTCCCACTTGGTGCCGGGTTCAATGCCATCTTCCGGCCAGCCTTCGGCTTCGTCGTAAATCAGACCACAGACTACACACTGCCACTTCTTCATTCGGTACTCTCCTGGATGAATTTAACCGTCTTTATATCATCATACCCGGCCCATGACGGCCGACCAATGCCACCGCCGACGGCTGGCCATGGAGTTTTCTGCCAATCGCCCGCTTCCTGGAGCACAACCCTCCCGTCGGCGGCCCCAGTTCGGTATAATCGGCCGTTTTACGACAGGACCGACCTTTATGACCGATACCGTCGCCGAAATGAACCAGGTCATGGCGGATGCTGACTGCCTGGTCACCGAGCAGCAGGTGCACGCCGCCATCGCCAGAATGGCCGACAGCATCACAGCGCGTCTGAAAGACAGCAACCCGCTGTTGTTCTGCGTCATGAACGGCGGGTTGATCCTCACCGGCCAACTGTTGCCCAGGCTGGCGTTCCCGGTGCAGGCGGAATACCTGCACGCCACCCGGTACCGCCAGGAAACCACCGGCGGCATTCTGGAATGGAAGCTTCAGCCGGAAGCCAACATGGCCGGGCGCACCGTGCTGATCGTGGACGACATTCTGGACGAAGGTACGACCCTCTGTGCCATTGCAGATTACTGTCGCGCCCACGGCGCCTCGGAAGTTTTGACCGCCGTGCTGGTGGACAAGTTGCACGATCGCAAGGCGCGGCCGAACCTGACCGCGGATTTTACCGGTCTGGAAGTGGAAGACCGCTTTCTGTTTGGCTTCGGCATGGACTACAAAGGCTACTGGCGTAACGCGCCGGGCATTTATGCTGTCAAAGGACTCTGACCGAACCCGCCTGAGTATCCCCCCCACGCGCTGGTATCAGTCGCTGGCGGCCGCCGGGCTGCGCAACCCCGAGGTGCACGGCCAGGCCCGTTACTGGCTGCAGGTTCAGGGTTCGTTTACCCGGGCGCTGATTCAGCAGTGCCACCACCGTTTTCACGTTGAGGTGCAGCGGGAAGGCTTCGCCCGACCCACCGACGAAGAAGCCTGCCGCCTGGGCCTGAGCGAGCGCCAGGTCGCCTGGGTGCGTGAAGTGCGCCTGTGCGGCGACGGCCGGCCCTGGGTACTGGCGCGCACAGTGATTCCCCAGGGTTGCCTCGAAGGCCGTGGGCGTCGCCTTCGGCACCTGGGCAGCAAGCCGCTCGGGGCGTACCTGTTCAGCCGTCCGGAATGGCACCGCGGCCCGCTGGAAACCGGCCTGTGCGAACCGGTCGAACCCGGTCAACCAGAGCTGGCCAGGCGTTCACTGTTTCATCACGGGCCCCATGCGTTAATGGTCGGCGAGTATCTGCTGCCGTCGCTGTACCAGCACAGCCGCCGGTGACCACACACTGATGATCGAAGGGACGCCGCCATGCCGTCGATGACCATTCCTGCCCCTCTCCGTGCCCGCCTGCTGGATTACGCCCGGCTGCTGCGCATTGATCGCCCGATCGGCACCCTGCTGCTGCTCTGGCCCACCTGGTGGGCGCTGTGGCTGGCGGGCGAAGGCCATCCCTCCGCGGCCAATGTGACGATCTTCACCCTCGGTGTGTTCTTCATGCGAGCGGCCGGCTGCGCCATCAATGACTTCGCCGACCGGGACTGGGACCGCCACGTCAAACGCACCCAGGACCGACCGCTCACCGCTGGCCGCATCAAACCCTGGGAGGCACTGGCGCTGTTTGCCGGCCTTTGCCTGGTCTCGTTCCTGATGGTGGTGCTGTTCACCAACTCCCTGACCCTGTACCTGTCGTTCGGCGGCGCCCTGCTGGCATTCATCTACCCGTTCATGAAGCGCTACACACATCTGCCCCAGCTGTTTCTCGGCGCGGCCTTTTCCTGGGCCATCCCCATGGCCTGGGCGGCGGAAGCCGGCGCTCTGAGCACTCTGACCTGGCTGCTGTTCACCGCCAACGTGCTCTGGACCGTCGCCTATGACACCTTTTACGCGATGGTCGACCGGGACGACGATCTGAAAGTGGGCATCAAATCCACCGCCATCCTCTTCGGCGAGGGCGACCGGGCCATCATTGGCATGCTCCAGGCCATGGTGGTTCTGATCCTTATCCTGGTAGGCCGTCAGGCCGAACTGGGTAGCTTCTATTATCTGGGGGTGGTGGCCATGGCCACCCTGTTCGTCTACCAGCAGTATCTGTCCCGGGAACGCGCCCGGGATGGGTGTTTCAAGGCGTTTCTGAACAATAACTGGGCCGGTGCGGCGGTGTTTGCCGGCCTGCTGCTGGATCGGATGATCTGACTGGTCAATCGTGTCATATACTTGTAACAGACGCGGGTTGTAATGGGATGGAAATATAGAAGGGAACCCTCCGTTCAAACGGAGCCTGACACAGGTTAGAAGCGCATGACTGGAAAAACTGTCCTGATCGTCGATGACGAGGCCCCGATCCGGGAAATGATCGCCGTCGCCCTGGAAATGGCCGACTACGACTATCTGGAAGCGGCAGATGCCCGTGAAGCGCACGCCATGATTATCGACAAGCAGCCGGATCTGGTGCTACTGGACTGGATGCTGCCCGGCACCAGCGGTGTGGAACTGGCCCGGCGGCTGAAAAAGGAAGAAGCCACCGCCGACATTCCGATCATCATGCTCACCGCCAAGGTGGAAGAGGACAACAAAATCCAGGGTCTGGAAGTGGGCGCGGATGACTACATCACCAAACCCTTCAGCCCCCGGGAGCTGGTGGCCCGCCTGAAAGCGGTGCTGCGCCGGGCAACCCCGCCGGGTGTCGACAGCCCCATTGAGGTGGACGGCCTGACCCTGGACCCGGTCGGTCACCGGGTAACCACCCGCGAGGGCGAACTCTCCATGGGCCCTACCGAATACCGGCTGCTGCAGTTCTTCATGACGCACCAGGAAAGAGTTTATACTCGCTCCCAGTTACTGGACCAGGTGTGGGGCGGCAACGTCTATGTTGAAGAGCGTACCGTTGATGTGCACATCCGCCGCCTGCGCAAGGCGCTTGGCGACAAGTACGATCACCTGATCCAGACCGTTCGGGGCACCGGCTACCGTTTCTCTACCCGAGCGGCATGATCACAACCCGGGCCTTCGGCTCCGGGTTCCCTGACAAGGCTGTACTGGATGCAATACAACTGGTCGAGATACCTGCGCCTGATTCTTACCGCGCTCGCCGGTTTTATCCTGCTGGGCTGGTATCTGGGTTATCCGCTATATGGCCTGCTGGCCGGTCTGCTGCTGTACCTCTGCTGGACGCTCATGCAATCCCGCCGGCTGTATCAGTGGCTGAATCACCCCAGCGCCTCGGAAGACGCGCCCCAGAGCATCGGTCTGTGGGGGGACATCTTCGACCGTCTGCACAAGCTGCACCAGACCCACCTGATGACTCAGGACAAACTGCGGGCCCAGATCAACCGGGTGCAGGAGTCCACCAACGCCATGCGCGATGGTGTGATCATGACCGACGCCCGCGGCGCCATGGAATGGTGGAACGGGTCGGCTGAGTATCTGCTCGGGTTTCGACGCAGCTCTGACCGCGGCCAGTACATCCACAACCTGATCCGCAACCCCGCCTTCAAAGCCTATTTCGATGCCCGCGACTACCGTGAACCGCTGGACCTGCCCTCACCGGCCAAACCCCACCTGCGTCTGCAAATCCAGATCAGCCTGTTCGGTGATAACGACCGCCTGATCGTCGCCAAAGACGTCACCCGTCTTTACCAGCTTGAACAGATGCGTCGGGATTTCGTGGGTAACGTGTCCCATGAGATGCGCACGCCGCTGACGGTGATCAGCGGCTACCTGGAAACCCTGGTGGACCACGCGGACGAACTGCCCCCCAAGTGGCGCCGCGCGATCAACACCATGGCCGCGCAGTCGTCCCGGATGGAAGCGCTGATCACCGACCTGATCCTGCTGTCCCGGATCGAGACCGGCGAGCACATGGTGGACGACACGCTGACCGACGTCGAGGCCCTGCTAAAGCAGATCTGCCACGACGCCCGGGCACTCAGCGGCGAACGCCAGCACCGGATCACCGCTAACATCACCGACCACCGGCTGCTCAAGGGCGACGAGAGCCAGCTGCGCAGCGCGTTCTCAAACCTGATTTTCAACGCGGTGAAGTACACCCCGGCCGGCGGCGAGATTACCGTATCCTGGAGCACCAACCGGGACGGTGCGCACCTCTCCGTGCGGGACACCGGCATCGGCATTGACCCGGTGCACATCCCCCGGCTCACCGAGCGCTTTTACCGGGCCGACCCCAGCCGGCACAAGGACACCGGCGGCACCGGCCTGGGCCTGGCCATCGTCAAGCACGTGCTGATCAACCACGACGGCAATCTGGAGATCAAGAGCCGTGTGGGTGAAGGCAGTGAATTCATCTGCCACTTTCCCCGGGAACGCCTGGTGGAACGCACCCCGGACCCGACGGTAAGCGCCGACTAACTAACGGCCACCGGCCCGGAAGCGGGCGACGAAGCGGGACAGATCTTCGAGTTTTTTCGGGTCTTCATCGACAAAACGAATGGTCACACTGACAAAATCCGTGTCCTGGCGCTTGTCCACTGCCTGCAACTGATGCACATAGCCGTTCAGACGGGCCATCTGGTCCTCGCCCAACTCGATGTCCACCACCGCCTGGTCCAGTATGCCGGGGAACACCTGGTCCCGCTTGGCGATCACCCGGACTTCGGTCAGGTTGATGTCTTTCACCACCGACTTGAGGGTGCTGTCGGCAAAGCGCACCTGGGCCAGACTCATGGTGCCGCGCGCCGCCGATTTACCGGCTGAAGGGGCGTCCGGTTTCTCTGCCGCCAGCAGCGGGTTATCCGGCGCGGAGCCCGCCGGCGTGGTTTCCGGCGGCGGTGCGTCCCGTTTCTGGGTCAGCAGCACGGCGGATTCCTTGAAAACATCCGCCGGGCCGTCCAGGGATTTGCCACTGCGGTCCATAGCCTCTTTCAGTCGCCGGCCCATCACCTTGATGATTTTCTTGCTCAGGCCATCCGGGCTGAACGGCTTGCCCAGGTATTCCGACACGCCCTCTTTCACCGCTTCGATCACGTGGTCCTTGTCACCCCGGCTGGTGATCATGATGAACGGCACCTTGGCGTATTCCGGCTGCTGCCGCATCCACTGCAGCAGCTCCAGCCCGGACATCTCCGGCATTTCCCAGTCACAGAGAACCAGATCAAACCGGGCACGGGACATCAGGGACTGGGCCCGTTTGCCGTTCTGGGCGTCTGTGGTTTCAATCACCGGGAAGCGCTGACGAACCGTCCGCTTGACCAAATCCCGGACAAAACTGGCGTCGTCGACCACCAATGCTTTGAGGCTTGCCATAGAGGGTAATCACTCCGCTTGTCAGTCATGCCTCCACTATAGAGCATCCGGCTGACGGTGCGACCGGCGGATGACAAAAAGTCGACAATTGCGGTATCGGGCATCGCCATTAAAGAATTGTCACCCATAAGGTCCCGCGCCGGTGTTTTCCAGCACCGAAAACAGGCTACCATGAGGCCTGATGTTCCTCTTTCTGTTGCGAGGTTTCCTGTGCTGCACCTGATGACACGGACGACATACCGGCTCGGCCTGGCCACTGCCGTGGCTGCCCTGTTAACCGCTGCCCCGGTTTACGGTGAGACCACCGAGGGGGCGGTGACCATGAGCGAAGAAGCCTTCAACGAATGCCGCCAGACCCTGCAGGACCAAGCCATCGCCGCCGGTGTCGGTGAGCAGACTGTGCGCTCGGTGCTGGCTGACGTCGACTATCTGGAGCGGGTCATCGAACTGGACCGCCGCCAGCCGGAATTCACCACCACCTTCGCCGACTACTTGAACCGACGGGTTAATGAAGCCCGCATCAGCAAGGGTCGCGAACTGCTTGAGGAACACCAGGCCCTGCTGGCCCGGGTAACCCGGGAAACCGGCGTACCGGCACCTTACCTGGTGGCCTTCTGGGGGCTGGAGACCAACTACGGCAGCTATTTCGGCAAGATGTCGGTGCCCAGCTCGCTGGCCACCCTCGCCTGTGATCAGCGGCGCAGTGGTTTCTTCACCAAACAGCTGATCGCCGCGCTGCGCATTATTGACGAAGGCGCGATCGCCCCGGAACGAATGGAGGGTTCCTGGGCCGGTGCCATGGGCCATGTTCAGTTCATGCCCACGGTGTTTCTGCAACACGCCGTAGACGCAGACGGCGATGGCCGCCGGGACCTCTGGAACAGCCTGCCAGACGCCATGATGTCCGCCGGTCGTTTCCTGCAGTCCATGGGCTGGGACGGGGAATACCGTTGGGGGCGGGAAGTTCGCCTGCCGGAAGGCTTCGATTACAACCTGGCAGATGGCCGCCGGCTGCCGCTGGAAGACTGGCGCCAACAGGGCGTCACCGACGCCTTCGGTAACGCCCTGCCGGACGCACCCATTAAAGCCGCTCTGGTGGTGCCCAGCGGGCACGAGGGGCCGGCGTTCCTGGCGTACAACAACTTTCGGGTGATCATGGGCTGGAACCGTTCGGAGTTCTACGCCATTGCCGTCGGCCACCTGGCCGACCGTGTGGCGGGCGCCGGTGGCCTGCAGAACCCGCCACCGGAAGATCAGCCCGCACTGTCCCGGAGCCAGATTCTGCAGCTTCAGCGGGCCCTGGGCGACCTTGGCTACGACCCCGGCGAACCCGATGGTATTCTGGGTTCCAACACCCGGACGGCGATCCGCCAGTTCCAGAAAGCCGAGGGCCTGGTGGCCGACGGGTTTCCCTCGGCTGAGCTGCTGGCGCAACTGGATATTGCCGTCGAGGACTGATCCAGTTGCCCGGGTGGCACCTATGTTATGGCGTTAGCTATGCGCCGTTAGGGCGATAGCTCTGGCGCCAAAGGGTGTCGTCCATCGGAACCTTGTTAACCCGGTCTTCACACTATGGATTCCATTACCCAGGCAGCACTTGGTGCGTCGCTGGCCGGTGCGATTGCCGGCAAGACGCTGGGCCGGTCGGTCCTGATCACCGGCGCGGTGATCGGCACCCTACCGGATCTCGACGTGGTCATTGACTACGGCACCGCCGTGGCCAACTTCACCCAGCACCGCGGTTTCAGCCACTCGCTCTTTATTCTGGCGCCGGTGTCGCTGTTGCTTGCCTGGCTGTTATGGCGGTGGCGGCCACAGCTGTCCTACCGGCGTTGGCTGGCGTTGGCGGGCCTGATCCTGATAACCCATCCGATACTGGATTCCTTTACCACCTATGGCACCCAGCTGTTCTGGCCGTTTGGTGATCCCGTTGCCCTGAACACGCTGTTTATCATTGACCCGCTCTACACCCTGCCCCTGCTGATCGGCTGTCTGGCCTTTGCCTTACGGCCACCGGCCAAGGCCTGGGTGATGGCCGGGCTGGCGGTGTCGACACTGTATATCGGCTGGAGCCTGGTGGCTCAGCAGTGGATCAGCCAACGCATCGAACCGGCCCTGGCCGAAGCCGGCCTGGGCGATGCCCGGGTGATGATCCAGCCGATGCCGTTCAGCACCATCCTGTGGCGCGCCACGGCACTCACAGGTGATACCCGGGTGGAGATCGTGACCGGCTTCCTGGACCGGGACGATTCGGTGACTCTGGAATATTTCCCGCGCAATACCGACATTCGCAAGGCCCTGGCCGGCCTGCCGGAGGCCCAGCGGCTGGAGTGGTTTACCAAAGGCTTCCTGGCATACGAGCGGGATGGCGACAAACTGGTGGCAACCGATATACGCCTGGGATTGCCGGGCGCCCATCCCTTTGCGTTTGTGCTGGCGGAGCAAACCGGTGGCGAACTGAAGCCCCGGCCCAGCACACAGTTACCGCGGCCAGGCCTCGACCTGGATGCCCTGCCCCTGCTCTGGGGCCGGACCACCGGTGATCTGCCCGTGCTGTGCCTGGCAAGCCTGTCGGTTCCGGTTCAGGGCAGCCAGTGCTGATGCGGCTGGACCAGTTTGTGGCCACGTGTACCGCGCTGTCCCGCAAGGACGCCAAAGTGGCCATCGCCCGGCGGCGGGTGCGCATCGACGGCATTCCCTGCAGGGACCCCCGGCGCCCGGTGGATGGCACGGAAGCCATCACCCTGGACCAGCAACCCATCGCTCTGCCCGGTGAGGTGTATCTGATGCTGAACAAGCCCGAGGGCGTGCTCAGCGCCACCCGGGACAGCAGCCAGCCGACGGTCAACGACCTGCTGCCGGCGGAGCTTGCAAAACGGGTTCACCCGGCGGGACGCCTGGACAAGGACACCACGGGCCTGGTGCTGCTGACCAGCGACGGCCAGTGGTCGCACCGGATTACCTCGCCCCGGGCGGACTGCCCGAAAACCTATCGGGTATCCCTCGCCGAACGGCTCAGCCCGGGGGCTATCACGACGTTGGAGGCCGGGGTATTACTTCGGGGCGAGGACACGCCAACCCGACCGGCGGTGGTTGAGCCACTCTCAGAACGGGAGCTCCACCTGACGATTCAGGAAGGGCGCTACCATCAGGTCAAGCGGATGCTGGCCGCGGTCGGCAATCACGTCACCGCCCTGCACCGCGTTAAAATCGGCAAACTGGTGCTGGACCCCAGCCTGGCGCCCGGTCACTACCGGGCCCTGACGGACCAGGAAGTCCAGGCTTTCCAGTAACCACCGGGTGGCCAAGGCCGGGTATCAGGAAGGCTCGAAGCGCCCGGCCTTCTTGTTCTTGCGCACGGCGCCAGCCTCAAACACCTCGCCGTTCATGGCAATGTAGACGCCGGCTGGCAGTAACTGCACTGCCGCCCAGGCAAAGCCGAGATTGAACGGCGCATCGGTGCGTCGCATCCGGGCTGGTTGCATGGCGCCAACCAGCACGATGGTACGGTCCTTGAGGTCCGCCAGCACCTGCGCCGTCTCGGCCATGGTGTCCGTACCGTGGGTGATCAGTATCCGCTCACTGGCGCAGGCGCTGACAGCGGCATGCATCGCCGCCCGGTCGTCGTCGGTCATGTCCAGGCTGTCTTTCCGGGCCAGTTCGTTGATCCGGTAGCCGCCGCGAATACCCGCCTCAGACAACAGTTCAGGTGCCAGGCTGTCGCCGATGGAAAATTCGCTGCTGGCATCAAAATACACCTTGTCGATGGTGCCACCGGTGGTAAAAATCTGAATCACGATGAGGTTCTCCTGCACTTACCAGCCCGGCCGGTCAGTGAATCTCGGCGGATTGGGTAGCGTCACCGCTTGCGGCCATAGCCTCAAGCGTGGCGTTTTTCTCCTGGGCATAGCGGCGTGCGGCAGGCGCCACAGAGCCGGCATCACCGTTGGCCAGCCAGCGTTTGATGCGACCGGCATCCCCCAGCGGCGAGCGGGTGCCCAGCGAATCCAGCAACACCGTGATCACCTGCTTATTTCCCATCTTTGACACCATCAGCAGGCACCGGCCAGCCTCGGTCAGATAGCCGGTTTTGCTGAGCGTGACGCCCCAGCTGTCGCTGTGCACCAGGGCGTTGGTATTGCCGAACGACAGATGGTAACGGGGCTTGCGGAACCGGGCCTGGAAATAGCCGGTGGTGGAGTACTCGCCGATCATCGGGTGCGCCATGGCCGCCTCCGCCAGGCGGACCAGATCCCGGGCACTGGCGATGTTTTCGCTGGACAGCCCCGTGGGGTCCACAAACCGGGTGTTCTCCATGCCGAGCGCCCGGGCCTTGGCGTTCATCGCCGCCACAAAAGCGTCGTACCCGCCCGGGTAGGACCGGGCCAGCATGTAGGCGGCAAAGTTCTCCGAGGACATCAGGGCAATGCGCAAGACGTCTTTGCGGCGCAGTTCAGAGCCAATCCGGATACGACTGTAGGCGTTGGCGGCCGCGGGCAAGTGGCGTTCCTGAAAGGTCACCCACTCGGCCATATCCTGCCCGGATTCAACCACCACCAGTGCGGTCATCAGTTTGGTGATTGACGCAATCGGCACTGGCCGGTCGGCGTGCTTGTCGAACAGCAGAGCGTCCTCGCCGGGGATCGCCGCGGTGGCGTTCACCGACGCCAGGTTGGGTGCCGCTGGCGTGGCAGCAGCCGGGGCGGTCAGGGAGCCAAACGCCAGAAGCAACGTCAGAACGGAAAACCAGAACGACCAGCGACGTTCAGGCCCCAGGTCATGAGTGGGATGGGCAGGAAAAAGGCACGGCAGCGACATGATCGGACAGCGATTCCTTTGATTCTTATCAGGGCACGGCGCGTTGCACCCCGGGTTTTGATGATTCCGTCACACTATATCAGGGCCCTGACGAGAGACGTAGCGCCCATTCTAATCAACCGTTTTAAACAGGGAATGTAAAATACCTTAAAATCCGTTAAAATGTCTTAACTTTCATGTTGTTACATATTGTAAGCCGAGAGTAACCGGGCGTAACCGCCGGCAACATCAGGGATTCACGACAGCAATGGACTCGCACACCCCACCACACCCTTCGCCGGCTTTCCGGCCCTCGCCCTCCGCACGGGAACGTTGGCTGCCACTGCTGGTGCTGGTGGCCATGTGTGCCTTCGGACTGCTCGCCCACGGGCTTCCCGGCGCGGATCAGCCGATCAGCCTGTCCGGTGCCGACAGCCGCAGCCAGCACTCGTTCGGGCAGGCCGTTGGTGCCATGCATTACCTCCTGGCGCCCCTGGATAAGGCCCGGGCGACGCCGGCAGACAGTGACCGGTGGCAGCCGGTGAGCGCAGAACGCTCCGGGATTGGCTATCCGGGTGAAGCCGCCACTTTCCGGGTACCGGTCTCCAATCCGGCCGGGGTACCCGCGCTGTTCCTGATGGTGATTGATGCCCCCTACCTCGACCACATCGCCCCGGTGTTGAGGCACGCCAGCGGGGACGAGGAGTTCCTGCGGGTGATGGGCGCCCGTTATCCCTTCCCCCACGAACACCTTGGCCTGCCCCAGTGGATCTGGCCGGTCACCCTGCCGCCGGGTGAATCAACCCTGCTCATCGAGGTACAGAACCGTGGTCCGGTCACCCTGCCGTTATCCGTCACGGCCCCGGTCGAGGCCATCAGTGAAGGCGCATTCAGCACGGCCTGGAAATCCCTGATCACCGGGCTGCTGGTATTTGCCCTGCTGCTGAATCTGAGCCTGTTGATCCGGCACCCGCGCCCGGGCATTGCCTGGCTCACCGTACTGATGTTGTCGGTGGTCTACAGCCAGTTGGTGCTGGATGGCCTGGGGCACTGGCTGTTGTGGTCCGACTGGCCAGCGTTCAACGCCCTGCTGTCGGTCAGCCTGCCGCTCTGCCTGATCGCCCTGTGCCAGTTCACACCCCACGTGATTCCGGTCTCCCGCCGGGCCTGGTGGACACTGCAAGGGTTCAGCGGCGCGGCGGTCACCCATACGCTCGCCGCACCGTTTTCCGTGCCGTTCCTGGGGCAGGATCTGTTCCTGATGATCAGCACAATGGGCGGCGCTTTCATCGTTGTACTGGTAGTCCGCCAACTCCGCCGCAATGCCTACGCCCGCTATTTCGCGCTGTCCGTCCTGGCCATGCTGGTCGGGGGTGTGGTGACCTCGTTACGCACCGTGGGCTGGCTGCCGGTGAATCTGCTGACGGACTCGGCGTTTTTCCTGGGCGCGGCGGTGGGCTCGCTGATTCTCACCGGCGGTTTTGCCCGCATCCTGATTCACAACCCCCACTGGCGATTGGAAACCGAGGGCCTGATGCGCGACCTGCTGCCGGCACTGGACTCCGGCCAGATGTGGCTGGAATACCAGACCAAGGTCCGGATCAGCGATGGCCAGCCCTGTTCGGTGGAGGCCCTGATCCGCTGGCAACACCCACGCCACGGCCTGCTGCCGCCGGATCAATGGATCCCTCTGGCCGAGCAGGCGGGGCTGGTTCATGCGGTGACGCTCTGGGTACTGGAACAGGCCTGCCAAGACAGCGGTCTGCGCCGGGATTACTACGGGCAGGACTTGCCGGTGAGCGTTAACATCTCCGCCCGGGATCTGGCCCACCGCCGCTTTCCGGAGCAGGCGGAAGCCATCACCCGCCGGCACCGGTTGTCACCGGCACAGCTCATCCTCGAAATCACTGAAACCGCGGTGATGACAGACCCGGCCCGATCCCGAGCGGGTCTCCGGGAGCTCACGTCACTGGGCTTCCGGATAGCGCTGGACGACTTCGGTGCCGGGCACTCGTCGCTCGGCACCCTCGCCCAACTGCCCCTGCATGAGCTGAAAGTGGATCGCAGCCTGTCCCACGACCTGTTGTACGACCGTACCCGCCAGAGTGTCCTGACGGCGACATTGGAACTGGGTGCAGCGCTCGGGCTGACTGTGGTCGTCGAGGGAGTGGAGGAGGCGGCGGTCGCCGAATGGCTGAACCAGTTTCCCGACCTGCAGGGCCAGGGTTACTTCTGGGGGCGGCCGGAGAGAATTGTTCCGCCGACTGATCTGCATCAACGGGCAGGCAAACCCGCCACCCTAAACTGACAGGACATCACGACGCCCCGGAGGCCGTATGTCCACCACTGACCTGTCCGCGCCCGGCACAGCCAACGGGGCCGGATCGCCCACCGATGTCCGCACCTTCTGGCAACAGGGATACGGGGTCATTCGCCATTCACCATTCACGGTCAACAGTGCCCGGTTGCTGGCAGAGCAACTGGTGACCCGGGGCCTCCAACCGGACGTCGACAGCGTCTACCACAAACTGGCGGCGCTGGACCGGCTCACCAGCGCCGGGCTCTGGCTGGTGGTACACATGACTTACTGCCTGCGGGTGGATCCCACTGGCGCTCCACTGGCCGCCCGGGATTTCAAAACCAACCCGGAGGGCCACACCGGTGGCGCCCTGAACATGGTGCCCGCCTACGCCGCCTACCTGGCACTGAACCACCTGACCGGCACCACCCGCAGCTGGCTGATGGGTCAGGGCCATTGCGTCGCCGCGGTGGATGCGCTGAACGTGCTGACCGGCAACCTGCACCCTGAACAACAGGCGCGATACGGCGGCGTTGATGGCTTATCGCAACTGGCCCGGGATTTCTACAGCTTCCAGCAGGGGGCCGACGGCGGCGTGGCTGCGCCTCTGGGCAGTCACGTCAACCCGCACACCGCCGGCGGCATTCTCGAAGGCGGCTATCTGGGCTTCGCCGAGCTGCAGTACGCCCACATGCCCCTGCCGGGCGAGTCCCTGGTGGCGTTTCTGTCTGACGGCGCGGCAGAGGAGCAGCGCGGCAGCGACTGGGTCCCCCGCTGGTGGCGGGCCGAGGATTGCGGGCTGGTGATGCCGGTGATGATTGCCAATGGCCGGCGTATTGAGCAGCGCACGGAGTTGGGCACCCGGGAGGGCCTTGAACGGTTCGAGCAGCATCTGCTGGCCCGGGGCTTTGACCCGATCCGCTTTGACGGGCGGGATCCGGCAGGGTTCGTCTGCGCGCTCTACACCATGGAACAGCGCCTGGCGGCCCAAGGCGAGGCAGTGCAGAACGGCCAGGCCCGTTACCCGGTACCGGTGCCCTACGGCATTGCCGAAACCCGCAAGGGTTATCGCTTCTTCGGGGCGGGCGAAAATCGTGCCCACAACCTGCCCCTGCCCGGCAACCCGCGCCTTGACCTGAATGCACGGGAGCTGTTTCATCAGCACAGTCGCCCATTGTGGGTGGCTCCAGACACCCTTGCATAGGCCATCAAGGACCTGAACGCCCATCAACAGCAGCACCGGCCCCGGGAGCGGGACCACTACCTGGCGTTACGCAATCCCAGAACCCCGGACCTGCCCCGGTTACCCTGGACCCAGCGGGCCTGTTCACCCATGGCGGCGGTAGACACCTTTTTCTGCGCCCTGGTGGCCAGCAACCCAGACCTGCGCCCCCGGGTGGGCAATCCTGACGAGCTGGCCAGCAACCGCCTGAGCGGTGTGTTGGCAGCGCTGAAGCACCGTGTCACGGATCCGGAAACCAACGAGGAATCCGTTCATGGCAGCATCATCACGGCGCTCAACGAAGAAGCTGTAGTCTCGGCCTGCCTCGCCAACAAGTCTGGCCTCAACCTGGTCGCCAGTTACGAGGCCTTCTGCGTGAAGATGCTCGGCGCCATCCGGCAGGACCTGATCTTCGCCCGCCACCAGCGCCAGGTTGGCCGGCCCGCCCGTTGGCTCGGTTTCCCGGTGATAGCCACCTCCCACACCTGGGAAAATGGCAAGAACGAGCAGTCCCACCAGGACACCACCTTCTGCGAAGCCCTGCTGGGGGAAATGAGCGATGTTTCAAGAGTGCTGTTCCCCGCCGACTACAACAGCACGCTGGCGGTGCTGCCCGCGGTATACCTCGAGCGCGGCCGGATCAGTTGCATGGTGATCCCCAAGCGTGAGCGGCCCTGTGTGTTCAACGGCGAGGAGGCGCAGGCCCTGGCCGAGCGCGGCGCGCTGGTGATTGACGAAGACACTTTCAGCGGACAGACGCCCGTTCTGTTGATGGCCAACGGCAGTTACCAGCTGTCTGAGACCATCCGGGCCTGTGAGCGGCTGCGGGACACCCGAACCCCGTTTCGCCTGATCTACATTCAGGAACCCGGTCGCCTGCGCGATCCCCGCGACCACCTGGAAGCCAAGACCTGTCTGAGCGAACTTGACCGGGAACGGCTGTTCCCACGACGTATGAACCGGCGGGTCGCCCTCACTCACATGCGCCCGGAGGTGTTTCGCGGGCATCTGCACCCGCTGTTTCCCCATCCCGCAACCTCGCAGGTGCTGGGTTACATCAATCGGGGAGGCACCCTGAACGAGGCCGGCATGCTGTTCGCCAATCAGTGCTCCTGGGCCCATACCCTGGTGGCTTGCGCCCAGGTCATGGACAAGCCCCCGGGGGAATGGCTGTCCAGCGCCGAACTGGCAGCGGTTGAGGGCCGGGGCGACGCCTCCGTGATTACCCGGGCGATGACCTGAACCGGCGGCGCAGCGCGGTTTCCAGTTCCAGAATGACCAGAACGGAAATGCCGGCCACCGCCGCAAAGCCCAGCGACTCAGGTGGTTCGAAGGCCAGAGTCATGGCCAGCAGCACCGAGCTGACCATATTCACCCAGAGAATCTGCAGTGGCGAGACAGGCAACGCCAGGCCAAGCAATAATGCTACGATCAGGCTGACTGACTCGCCGCCGTTGATCGGAAGCATGAACGCAATGCTCTTGCGCAAATTGGTGTAAACGGTTCGACCTTCGCGCACCGCGGCTACAATGCTGGCGAAGTTGTCGTCCAGCAACACCACCGAGGCTGCCTGCAGGGCGCCGACCAGCCGGAGCTTGTGCTCGGGGCTGGTTCGTGCGAAGACATCCACCTCTCTGGCCAGGGCCACCAGTTGCGCGTCATCCAGCGCATCCAGTTGCTCACCGGTGACCACTCTGGACGGGTTGCGCAGCCCCAGTTGCCGGGCGATGGCCAGCACTCTCAAGCCTTCGGAGGCCATGGCCGTGACCACCCCGTCCCAACGGGGTCGATCCAGAGCAACGGCGCTGCCATCGTTCAGCACTTCACTGGCGCACATGTCCAGAATGCGCTCTGGTGCGCCCTTCAGATAGGCACGGGCATGGCCATGGTCGTCGTGATGCAGGGTCGCCATGAACCACCGGCTCACCGGCCTGCTCACTGACGCTGGCGTCATTGCACAGGGCCTCTGCCCGGGCCAGTTCCTGTAGCAGCGGGGTAGGCGTTGCCGCCTGACCGTCTTGCTGGATCTGCCCTTCAGAGCGATAGCCCTCTCCGCTGACATCGAACCGCTGGCCGCCCGCGTATACGCCGGTCACCATCATCTCATTGCGGGTCAGGGTACCGGTCTTGTCGGAGCAGATCACAGACACAGCCCCCAGAGTTTCAATCACAGGCATCCGGCGCACCACCGCCTTGCGCGTGGCCATCTGGCGGACGCCGATGGCGAGCGTCACCGTCAGGATAGCCGGCAGACCCTCTGGAATCGCCGCAACGGTCAGGCCTACCACGGCCATAAACAGCGCTCGGAAACTGAGACCACTGAACATCAGCCCACCGGCAAAGATCATCAGTCCGGCCAGAATCACTACGATCGACAGTAACCTGGCAAACCGATCCATCTGCTCAAGCAGCGGCGTTTTGAGCGACTCGGTACTGGCCAGCAGGCCGGAGATGCGACCAATTTCGGTATGCTCTCCGGTGCGCACCACCACACCCCGGCCAGTGCCGGTAAACACCATGGTGCCGGAGAACGCCATACCGGTTTGATCTCCGAGGACTGCGTGCAGGGCTGCCCTGCCGTCAGACTTGTCCACTGCCTCGGATTCACCCGTCAGTATCGCCTCATCGATTTTCAGGTTATGGCAGGCTTCCAGGCGCAAATCAGCGGGCACCCGGTCTCCTGGTTCCAGCAGAACCGTGTCTCCGGGAACGAGATCCGCCGCGTCGATCTGGTGCTGACCATCGGAACGGACGACCCGGGCTCTGGGCGCCAACATGTGCCGAATGGCCGAAAGCGCCTGTTCGGCTTTGCCTTCCTGAACAAACCCGACCAGCGTCTGAATCACCACAACCGCCATGATGACGCCAGCGTCCACGTAGTGACCGAGTGCACCGGTGATGACAACGGCGCCCAAAAGGACATAAATCAGGAAATTCCGGAGTTGCCTGGCCAACCGGGCCAGGGGGCCACGGTATGGGTCACGGGCAGCCGGTTGTAACCGGACTGAACGAGCCGGTCGCGAACCTCTTGTGGGGAGAGCGGCGCCGGTGCGCCCAACAGGTGTCGGGCATCTCCGGCGTTCAGGCTATGCCAGGCGGGCTCAGAACCCTCCTGCCAGGGCAGTGGCATCAACCACTGGTAAAGACGGGGCCAACGCCCAGGTTCCAGAGGATCACCGAACCGACCCGTGTGGAAACCAGGATCACCAGGGCCACGGTCAGCAGGGCCCCTGCGTACATGACCGCCTGCTCTTTCTCAATGCCCATGACGATGGGCAGGCCGTCGTACATCAGCCAGGCGCCATAGCAGGCCGCCGCGAGGAATACGAGGGCGTTGAACCAGGGCACCGGGTACAGCAGCGCAAAGCCGGCCAGGAACAGCGGGGTACAGGAGTAGGCCGCCAGGGCAATTCCGTTGGACGGAATATGCTCTTCACGGGCGCCGTAGGTTTTTGCCATCCAGTTGATGGCGTAGCCAAGGGCAAATACCCCCGCCAGTATCGCCACATAGGTGAGCAAGCTCAGTTGCATGGCGCTGATTTCAGTCAGCTTGATCAGCCGTTCGTTACCGACTTCCCAGCCAAAGTGTGCAGTGGAAATATAGGCACAGATGGGAGCAATCGCGGCCAGAATCAGAACGTAGGCGACATAGAGACGGCGCGGATGCGCGTGCTCTTTACGGATGGAGGCCCACTCTTCATCAGGGTGAGTAAACAGGCCGAACGCGTGTGACAGGAGCATAGACCACCCCTCTTTTCTACTGTTGTAGGTTTGTTGTTATATACGACACCGGGAGTCTGGAAGACCACTCCACAGCCCTTGCTTCCACTATAGTCCAGAATTACCAACAGCAAAGACTTTTTACGGGTTTTTCTTCAGCGGCCAGTCCCCTCCGTGGCCCCGGTCACATCCGCCAGGTCCGGCAAGGCATCGAAGGCGCCGAAACGGGTCGCGGCAATGGCACCGCAGCGGCCGGCGAAGGACAGGAACGCCTGCAGGCGCTCGTCGCTGGCCAACCAGGCAGGCAGGGAATCCGGGGCCGGGGAGTGGCTGGCCAGCTGGTACAGACAGCCGGCCACAAAGGCATCGCCGGCGGCCGTGGTATCTGTCGCGGTCACCGCCGGCGGCGTCACCGAGATGCTGCCTCGGGCGGTATGGGCGGTAAGCGGTTTGCCGCCGTCGGTCACCATCACCAGGGCAACGCCGGACTTTATCAGACCGGAAACCACACCCTGCTCGTCCCCGGGATACAGCGCCGTCAGTTCTTCCTGACTGAATTTCACCACATGGGCCTGCCTCGCGACGTTCAGAACGCGGTCCGGAGCGGCTAATGGCTGTTGCCAGAGCGGAGCACGGTAATTGACATCGAAGCTGACCAGGCAACCCTGAGCCCGGGCACGTGCGATCAGCCGGTCGCTGACCCCGGCTATCCCGGGCTCAGTCAGGGTATTGGAGCACAGGTGGAACAGTGGTTGGCCTGCCCATGCGGCGGCCGGCAACTGGTCTTCGTGATAGGTCAGATCGGCGGTTGCCGTGCGATAAAAGGAAAACCGGCGCTCGCCCCGATCATCCAGGGCCACCAGCGCCAGTGCGGTGGCCGCGTTCGGGCTGTGGCAGAGCAGGCGGACATCCACACCATACGCTTCCAGCGCATCGCGGATCTGCCGGCCAAAGAGATCGTCGCCAACCTGACCGGCAAACACCGCTTTGCCACCAAGCCGGGCCACACCCACCGCAACGTTCGCCGGCGCGCCGCCGGGCTGGGGGATAAAATGCCGTTCGCCACCTAACTGCTCGCCGCGCAGGTCAATCAGCGCCTCGCCGAAACACAGAACGGTTCTGGCCATGGGGTGGTCTGCTCCAATCGGCGCCGGGGCAGGCATCAGGGGCAACTCTCGCGCACCTGCAGGCAGGTGGGCAACAGCACGTTACGGTCTTCCTGTTCTCCCAGGAAAATCCGTGCCGCTATCCGACCTTTTTCCGCGCTCTGCTGGTAAACGGTGGTCAGCGAGGGGTGGATGTTGGCGCCTTCCGGAATACCGTCAAAGCCGACCACACGGACATCTTCGGGCACCTTCAGCCCCATCTGCAGCGCCGCCTGAATCGCCGCCAGGGCAATCCGGTCACTCATGCACAGCAGCAGGTCTGGCCGGGGCTGACAGGACAGCGCTTCCCGGGCGGCCTGGTAGGCATCGGCGTGGGTGTTGGTCGGGGTCGACCAGATGCGGTCACCGGGTACCCAATGGCCCGCCGCCTCCAGAGCATCGCGATAGCCATGCAGGCGTCGCACAGAAATCGCACGGACCTCATTGAACAGCTCTTTATCGCGAATCCGGCACACCCGGTCGCTATCCACCAGCCGCAGGCCCAGAATAGCCACATGCTTCGGTGGCTGCCTGAGGGCATGTTCGGCGCTTTTTTTCGCGCCCTGGTAGTTGTCGATGTTGACCCAGGTGCAGCCCTCCAGGTCAAAATCCACCGCCACCATGGGTTTGCCGTGCTGCAGCATCCGGTCGTAGGTGCGGCCCTTCCTGAGCCAGCCATAGACGATAAAGCCATCGACCATGGATTCCTGAAGGCGGCTGCGGGTTTCGTCGTCGTCCTGGCTGGACAGCAGCAACATGTTCATCCGGCGGCGATCCAGGACCTCCGCCAGCCCGTGCAGGAATTCGTTGGCCACCGGATCAGTCAGACTGTAGGCCAGGTTGTCCGCCAGCATTACCCCCACGTTAGCGGTGCGGCCAGTGCGCAGGCTGCGGGCGGCGGCGTTGGGGCCGGCGTAGCCCAGGCGCTTGCACTCTTCCAGAATCCAGCGCCGGCGCGTCTCGGACAACTGATCCGGACGATTGAAGGCGTTGGAAATGGTGGCCGTGGAGACATTGAGTTTCTCGGCCATCACCTTCAGCGTCAGTCGTTTTCCGGTACCCAGCACCTTTTTTTCTCCCGTTCTGGTCACCAGCATCAGCGGCTCGCCGCCTGCAGCGGTTGGTCCTGCGATGCCGACGGTTCAACGCCCGCCGCCGTCAAGGCCCGGCCGCTTGCGTCGAAGGCATGCACCAGCTCCGGTTCGGTCCTCAGGGTAACCCGATGTCCGGGCTGTACGTCGCAGGGCACCGGCTGGCGAACCACCAATGGCTCTTCCATACGCGGCAGCTCAATGTAAACGTAGGCCTCGTTGCCCAGGTACTCAACGTTCACCACTTCCAGTCCCGCATCCGGTCCGGACAGGGACAGGTTGAAATGTTCAGGGCGAATACCGATGGTGACCTCGCTGCCCGGCGCCAAACCGGCGGATGAGCGCGTGGTCGGCACCGCACCCAGGCCGCGCACATCCACCGTGACGGCGCCCGAATCGTTGTCGCCTGCGGCGACTGTTCCGGGCATCAGATTCATCTTGGGCGAGCCGATAAAGCCGGCCACGAACAGGCTGGCCGGGGTCTCGTAGAGCTCGTAGGGCGTGCCTACCTGTTCGATGTTACCGCCGTTTAACACCACAATCTTGTCCGCCAGGGTCATGGCCTCAACCTGATCGTGGGTGACGTAAATCATGGTGGAGCGCAGGCGGTCATGCAGTTTGGCAATTTCCGTGCGCATTTGCACCCGCAGGCTGGCGTCAAGGTTCGACAGCGGCTCGTCAAACAGCATGATTTTCGGTTCCCGGGCCATGGCCCGGCCGATCGCGACCCGCTGGCGCTGGCCGCCGGACAGTTCCCGGGGCTTGCGCTCCAGCAGTTTGTCCAGTTGCAGCACCTCGGCGGTGCGGGTCACCCACTCGCGGATCCTGCTTTTGTCGGCCTTTCCCAGCTTCAGACCAAAGGCGATGTTCTCATACACCGACATGTGCGGGTAAAGCGCGTAGGACTGGAACACCATGCCTACGCCCCGCTCTTTCGGCGATTGATCGGTCACCACTTCACCGTCGATCTCGATGTCACCGGCAGTGGGATCCTCAAGCCCGGCAATCAGCCGCAGCATGGTGGATTTGCCGCAGCCCGAGGGGCCGACGAAAACGACGAATTCACCGTTTTCGATGCGCAGGTTCACGCAGGGCAGAATTTCTGTTTTGCCAAAGGTCTTGTTGATGTTTTTCAGTTCCACGCAAGCCATGGTGGAGACTCCTCTGTTGATCGCCCGATCAGGCCGGGCGCTCCGATGTTCAGATTTCTGCGAACTGTTCAGATTTCTGCAAACAATGCCTGATAGGGCGGCAGCACCAGCTCGTCACCCTCAACGCGGCCGCTGAAACCCGGCTCCTCGTATACCCGGGTAATCGCATGCGGCAGCGCAATGCGCTGGCTGTCGCCGGTCAGGTTCAGGGCCACCAGCAAGGTCTGCTGGTCGCAGCGGCGCAGCCAGCACAGGATGTTGCCAGTGTGCTCGATCAGGTCCAGATCACCACGAACCAGGGCCGGCTGGGCCTGTCGCCAGCGGATCAGGCGGCGCACCCGATTGAGGGTGGACTCCGGGTCCGCGTCCTGGGCTTCGATGGACAGCTCCCGGTGACTGGGGTCAACCGGCAGCCAGGGTTCACCGGTGGTGAAGCCGGCTTTGACATCCGCCGTCCAGGGCATGGGCGTGCGGCAACCGTCACGGCCCTTGAACGCTGGCCAGAATTCGATGCCGTACGGGTCTTGCAGGGCTTCAAAAGGCACCCAGGCCTCCGGCAGCCCCAGTTCCTCGCCCTGGTACATGGAAACACTGCCGCGCAGGCTCAACAGCAGGGCCATCAGTACCCGGGCGTAGGCTTTCGGATCTTCGACCCCGTCACCCCAGCGGGACACCACCCGCACCACGTCGTGGTTGCTCAGCGCCCAGCAGGGCCAACCCTCACCCAACCCGTGCTGAAAGCGCCGCACCACGTCGCGCACCCATTCGGTGCCGTGACGGTCGGACAACAGATCAAAGGAATAGGCCATGTGCAGGCGGCTGTTGCCCTGGGTGTACTCGGCCATTCTCTCCAGCGGCTTGTCGTCGCCAATCTCACCCACCAGGGTGGTGCCCGGGTACTGGTCCATCAGCGTGCGCAGATCGGCCAGAAACTCCAGGTTTTCCGGCTGGCTGAGGTCGTTGATATGGCGCTGATAGGTGTACGGATTCACGCCACTGGCGACAAAGGTCTTGGGCTG